>NZ_JBDNTB010000077.1:0-9434 GCF_047719395.1 Propionibacterium sp. | reverse complement strand
CGCGGGGTGGGGGGTGCGGCTGTCCGGGCACGGCGGGCCTCCCGGCGGGGCGTCGCCCACTCTCCTGTGTGGCCCGGCGCGGAATGTCGCGCCGGTGGTCTGGTGGGTCTGCCACCATTTCGCCGTGTTCTCCGTCGCGATCCCCAAATCCTCCGACAGCACCTGAGCGGCACACGCGGACGGCGCCAGCCCGACGACGGAGCCCGCTCCGTGTTCGTCCTCCCAGGCTCGGCGCAGGGCATTCATCGCGGTGGTCTTTCCAGCGCCTGCGGGGCCGACCAGCACGTCCATGACGCGGCCAGAAACCGCGATCCGCACGAGGGCCTCCGCCTGGTCCGCACCCAGAACCCGTCCGTCAGAGTCCGGACGCCGTGCGATGCGTTCCATCGTCCCCAGGCTGACCGTCGGCCCGTTCGTGTCGAGGCTACGCGTAAGGAGCCGGTCCTCAGCATCAAGAAGCTGGTGGGAGGAATAGATGGTGGAGTTCTTCGGACGGAAGACCGAGGTGGCATCTGGGCGACGAAACGTGGCGGGGGTGGAGGCCAGCTCAAACGGGGTCAATCGCAGCGACACCGCCTCCGCAGCATCCACGATCAGGCCGACGACGGCTTCGCGGTCTTGGATGGTGGAGAACCGGTAGTCCATGGTCTGGCGGGCTGCTTCGGCCGTGAGATTCCAACGCCGCCACGTTGAGCGCTTCTCACCGACCGCAGCGACGACGCTCTCACCGAGGTTGCGGACAATGTCGAGCGGGATGTCGTCGGCCCGTAGCAACAGCGGCGCCTCGTTGGCTGCAACCCGGCGTGCCCACCCGGTTGCATCCTCACCCAGCACAGTGGCGGCCCGGTTGCGCCAGCTTGCGGTGAGATCGGCCAGGGAGTGCACCGTCTTCTCGGGACGTGTTGAGAGCGTTGCTTGGGCGCGCAGCTTCATGATCGTCGCCGCCGACGGGCGCCGCCCGCGCTCGGCCACGTACTTGTCGATCAGCCGATCGGTTGCCTCGTCAATGTGGCGTGCACGGGTTGAGAACTCCGCCACCAGCTCTTCGGGAACGTCGGCAATCGCCCACGCAGGGTTGCGGTCCCGGCCGCGAGCCCGCGACTCCCACTCCACGCCGAGCATCCGCGTCAGATGATCGGCAAAGACTGCCTCGTGCAGCTCCGAGAGAGCCACAGTGGCCGCGTGCAACGGCCGTCCGTCCAAGGATCTCCACTTCCCGTCCAGGACAGTCTGAACCTTGTTACTGATCACCACGTGCGTATGCAGGTGCGGGTCACCAGCACGAGAATCGTAGTGGTCGTAGGCCGTGGCGATGACACCGCGAACATCGACCTGGGCAACAGCACCGTCGCCAGCGTTTGCGCCTGTGCGAGTGGCTGCAACCTCACGCTCCATGAAGGCGATCATGTCCGCAACCGCGTCATGGTGCGCTTGGGCGATCAGGGATTGCGTGCCAGCATCCGCGACAGCCCACAGCACACTGGCGGACTTGGGGATCGAGAACGTGAAGTCGAACCCTGCAACCGCCCGCCGCGTCCCGCGCCCGGCCTCCTCGGCCTCGATTGCAGTGATTGCACGGGCACGTGCTGCCGGATCAAGGTGCGAGTCAAGGGTTGCGGTGCGCTCTTCGACGCGTTGCGCAATGGTCTTGTAGACCGGATAGGCGCGGCCCAGCGGCGCACCCGTCACTGGGTCACGGCCCATCCCCACCAGGAGCTGGAGCTGAGCTTCACTGACCTCGTCTCCGAACGCGATCTGACCGGTCCCGAGCGCTGGGAGACCGCTGCCCATCCACCGGCCAGGAGGAGTGCCCTCCACGTTGTAGTAACGGGTCAACGGCGTCGACAGCGACCGGTCCCCATCCCCGGCCGCGACGGTGCGCAGGAGGTACTTGTAGCCGTTCCCGGCCGACATCACCCGCATCGACACCGTCACGCCCACTCACCTTCCCTCCATCAGGAAGAAGGTGAGCTACCGGGGCCACCGAACCTCGATCTGCAAGAGGCGTGGCGGCCCTACATCGTCGATCAGAACGGCGGATCAGACGGCCAGTCGGCATCGACCAAGTCCTTATCGTCAGGCGGCTCATCGTTACCTGAGTTAGTCGTGAGAGGCGATCGCCAATTGGTTGTCACTGACATAGTGCGACTATTGGGAGCTGCTTCAGGCGGGAGGCCCCCGATACGCACGACGACTGGGACTTGAGCCGAGACTCCCGCCAAGACGCAGGTCCCAGTGGGCAAGATTGGAAGCGACTCGAACGAGACCCGATCGAGATATGCAACCGCCTTCTCGATGGCTCGCACATCTAAGTTGTTAACCAGACGGTGGAGAAAATAGTTGTGCAACTGCGACACTATCGTCTCAGAGATGTCGTGCGGGCGCTGGCTCGCAAGTGTCAGAAAGACCCCGAATTTTCGGCCTTCCTTGATGATCTCCTCGAAGGTCTCTAGGCGGTAGTCGCGCCACGCGTCACTCTCCCTCGCCGACTCTGTGGAGAGGATGTTGTGCGCTTCGTCGATGATCAGGTTCAAGTATCGCTGTCCCTGCGGGTCCGTCAGCTTCTTAGCGTCATAGAGGTGCTTGCAAACGATCATTGGTATGACCTTTCGCATGGCAAGATTGACGTTGCGAAGCGAAACGACAGTGAGAGGCACCTGTGTAAACGCGTCATCGGAAACCTTGATGAGCCGCTTGATGCTCGGCACGCGTTCATCCATGCGCTTCATCATCGGTCCCAGATGCTCGCGGTTGGCGAACCCGCTGATCACGTCACGGTAGTACTGAAGCACCAACTTGAAGCGCACGAGATCGATATCTCCTACCCCCGAGAAGTCTTGCTGGACAGCGCTCACCTTGCCTTTTATGAAGTCGAACCAATCTGCGTCGGTCGCCCACTTGCGTTGGTTGCTCGTTGCCGCATACCAATAAAAGTTGTGAGTTTGGCTAAAGTAGCCGAGACTTGTCCGCATCTCATCAATTAGCGCAATAAGCTCAGGCGACACCTGGTCGCCGAGACACGACACAACCTCTTCGAGGAAGTTGACTGGTAGCTGACGATCCAAGGCGCCATCGTTGCTCTTCGTTGCGCGCCCAACTAGGTCGCCAATGACAGCGAGCAGTGCCTGAGGGTCAGGAAGTAGCTGCTCCCAGTAATCGCTCTTGAGTACGCGAGAGATGAACGGGGCCTGCGTCTTCTCGGTCGCATCAAGCAGCACTGTCCAGAATACCGGGTCGTGAACGGCGGACTCTGGAAGGGGTAACAGGTCCCCACGGTCATCGTGAGTCGAAAGGTTGTAGATCTGCTTGACATCGTCCCCGGCGATCACGGCAGTCGAATAGTCATCACCCACTGCCGTCCGGTCGACGTACTCGCCGTTGAAGTCGATCAGGACGAACTGCGACCGCTGCCGGAATGTCTCGGTCGTGCCGTACTTCTTGAATAGCTCAAAATATAGTTTAGCTAGAGTGTACGATTTACCACTACCAGTGTTGCCGAATATTCCTACGTGACTCGCAAATATTGCGTCGATGCCAACAGACACCGGTTGGCTTGGCTCCATCGCCAATGTGCCGATTTCGAGCGGCTCATCACTTGCTGAGACGAAAGTGTGGATGAGTCGAAACTCATCTTCGGTGAGGATGAAGCATTCGTTATCAAGGAGCGGCATCTCGCGTACACCGCGCTCAAAGTGTCCGTTTTCGAAGTAGCCAATGAGGCTCACGTCAAGTTGCCTGGACAGGGGGTCAACACCTCGGCTGTACCGTGAGCTGGCCCCGCGATCCTCCTCCACTACCTCGCCATCGACTTTGGCAATCAGTTCGACGAAGCCTTTGACAATCTTCACGTAACTTGCGACTGCTACGTTTCGTACTAGTCCGCCGCGATACAGAAGATGGGAACTGTTTTTGAGCTTGTCAACTATGATTCGCACACGTCGGCCGTCGACAGATACGACCCTGCCTACTCGGAATACCGCTTCTTGATCTAGGGTGACTTCTTCATTCATTGGACGACTCCGCAGTTGTCGTCCGGATATCAAGCTCGATCCGCTGATCCGGTACGGGAACCTTGTCGCGAACGATCGGCGCGAAGTAGTCGGATTCTAGAACAGCCAGGTTGATCTTACGTTCTTCCAGTCCACCTTCTGGCTCTTCCGGGATTACAAACTGGATATTGCCGTTCTTGACTTCAGCATCGGGGAGGAGTGCCATGTATTCCTTGAGACCCTCGCGCGCGTACGAGAACACGACCACTTGCAGAGTTGGGTTCGTTCGTGCTGCTCGAAGCACGAGGTCGCGCAGATGCTCATCCCGGAACGAGAATCCGTGGACGAACAGGACGCTATTCTCCTTCTCTAGTTCGTTAGAGAACCGCCGTATTAACTCGTAGTACGTCTCGTTGAGCACGGTCGTAGCAAACTTGCGCTTGTCCGGGTTAACGATACCGAGCTTTTCGTAGGCATCTGAAAATGCGCGGACTGTCACGTCTACCCCTACTTGCGTGTTCGGACGTTTTGCGTCTTTCAGTCTTCGATTTGCGTCGGCCAAGAGATCTGCGGTTGATCGGATTGTCGGTCCCTGGCCTTCAGGCTGGGGGTCGACGAGAACGGGTAGCAGGTGTTGTCTTGCAGCGTCGTGCAGCTCTGCGGTCCTGCGGACGAGTGTCAAGCCGTGGTCGAAGTAGATACCTGCCTTACGGTTCTCTCGTTCCTGTTGAAGCCATGACGCCGAACCGTGGATCTTAATGAGGTTGAAAACCGGTACCTCAAAGCGATGCTCGTACCGGCTACCCATCCTGTAGCGGAGAGTGTTGAAGTCGCCGAGATCAAATTTTGGCCTGATCTTGCCACTGAACCCGTCGGAGCAATCGATGCCGAGTTCTTCCATGGCCACTTCGAACAACATGTCGACGTTGGTGGTGAAGATGTTGGCTTGCTTCGACAGAAGTGTGCTGTGCCTTCGGAGTAGGATGCGGTTCAGGGTGCGCATAAAAGTCGCGTACGTACGAAGGACCGGCTCAGCGGAAGCTTCACGCTCGATTACCGCGATGTTCGGGACCAGAACGTTCTCGAAGAAGTAGGCCTGGATCGATGCCCGGACTAGCAACTTCACGCTGTCGGGCCCTTCTGTGTCAGCGAGGTCTGTGAGCGCTTGCTCGATGTTGCCCAGCGGCGCGAAGTAGGGCACGGATGTGCCCGCCCCAATCAGGAAGTTGAGATGTGCGGACTCAACGATGGCGCGAAGGCGTTCGGAGCTGAGTCGGTTCACTTGCGATTCGGGTACAGGCTGCTGTGCCACCCCGTTGATTCGAATGTCGGCCATCATGCCCCCACGAGCTGCATCAGCTCGGTGTAGTCGGTGACGACGTCGTAGGTGACGTCGCCGTCGTTTTTCTTGTTGAGGGAGGCGAAGAACTTGCGGGCGCACTCGATCTTTGCGTCCTCGACGCCCTTCAGCTGGAGGGTTGAGAGTGAGCCCTTGGTCTCCGCGACGAAGTAGACGTGCTTGACGCTGCCTTCTTTGAACGCGATCGCCCAGTCCGGGTTGTAGTCCCCGACCGGAGTTGGGATGAAGAACCCGCGCGGGAGCTTCGCGTAGACGGCGACCTCGGTGCTGGTGTCCAGCTCGTTGACGAAAGCACGCTCGATCTTCGAGTCGGTCACGACGTAGTCGTAGATGTGCTTCGTGAGCTTGTCACCAGCGTGGGTGAGGTCTTGCTTAGTCTGGTTCTCCGTGAAGATGGCCGAGTCGAACGTCTCGTCCAGAGCGTCGTACGCGAGGTGTTCCACGATGACGGTGGCCTTCTGCTCGCTGATTAGCCGCGCAGCTTCGGTGATGAACTGTTCCGGGTTCAGCCTGAACTTCCCGAACGTATCCGGTCGGACGCCCTTGAGGATCGCAGCGACCGTCCGGCGGGTCAGCTTCGTCTTCTCGGCGATCTCACCCAGAAGGTCGTACTTCACCTGAGAGCCAGCCGTCACCGTCTCGGTCACGGTCTCCGTGGTAGACACCGCGAATCCCGATCCCTTCGACAGGTCGTCGGCCTCCAGCTCGTCACGCTGCTTGCCTGATTGGATGACGTACTGCATGGACGCGACGTTGAGGTGCTTGTCCATGTGGTCGACGGCCTTGCGGATCAGTTCGTCTGAGTCGAACTCGACCTGGTAGACCGCTTTGTGGTTGATCCGACCCCACAGGCTCTGGAACTCCTTGCGCGCGAAGTTCGCCTCGTTGAGGGGAACCTTCTTTGGCTTACGGTCATCGGTGGGCTTCGGCACGTCAATGTACAACGAGTCGACCAGCGGCCAGATGAAGTCCACCACCGGCAACAAGACCTCAGACGTTGGAACAGCAAGCGTCCCTTCAGCCTTGGCCTCCTTGTAGGTGGGTGTGATGTGGCCGTCGTCGTCGATGTAGTCGTTGCGCGCCAGGTAGTTGTAGAGAGACCTAGCCAGTTGCTCCTCGACGACCGCCTCGCCCGCGGTGGTCTGGATCGTCTTGCCCTTGAAGAAGTTGACGCTCGCCTTGCGCGGGCGTGCAGCGAGGGACTCCGAGATCTCCTTCTGGAGGCCGTCAACGAAGTCCGTGTAGGACTCGTCGGTGACGACAGTCAGCTCGTTGATGTCGTGGACCCGAGCACCAACGGTTGCCTCATCCATGCGCTCGCCACGCTGGTCAACAGCCAAGCGAAGACCACGGCCGACCTCCTGACGTCGGGAGACCGTGTTGTCACTCTTCTTTAACATCCCCATAACGAACACGTTCGGGTTGTCCCACCCCTCGCGCAGCGCTGAGTGGGAGAAGATAAACCGCACGGGCTCGTCAAACGAGAGCAGTCGCTCCTTGTCCTTGAGGATCAAGTCGTAGGCGTCGATGTCTGTCGACTGACCCTTGTCATCCCCCCGGCCGGAGACCTTGCCGTCGACCTGGTGCTTGGATTTTTTGTCTATTGAGAAGTAGCCCTGATGGATCCCTCGGATCTCGTCGCGGCGCAGGTACGCCTGGTAGGCGGTGGTCGCCTCGTCGAGGGCTATCTCAGCAAGGACCTCGTCGCGGATCAGCGCGTACTCCTCCTCGAACATGCGCGCGTACTCGCCGAGCGTGTCCTCGCGGGAGTAGTCACGGTACTTCGCCACCTCGTCGATGAAGAACAATGACAGCACCTTGATGCCCTGGCTGAACAGCTCGCGCTCCTTGTCCAGATGAGCGCGAATGACCTCCCGGATCTGGATGCGACGCTTGGTGTCCTCAGTGACGTCGCGATCGGCGAGCTGACCGGCGAACATCACGTCCCCATTGCTCAGCTCGATCACGTCACGGTTCGCATCGATGTCGACAACGACGAGGGACTTGCCGTCGGGACGATAGGCCTCCAGCCCGTTGGAGAGATCGTGGAGGTTTGTGCCTTTCCCCACCCGCTTGACCTGGCGCTTGATGCCCGTCTTGGTCTGGACCTCGATCTCGACCCGAGCGCGCGGTAACGCGCCCTTCGCGATCTCAACCGCCTCCAGGTACAGGTACGCCGTAGACCCGGCCAAGCCCTTCACAGTGATGCCGCGTACGGCAATCTGCTTGACCAGCTTCTGGTTGTACGCGTCCAGTGCGTCGAGGCGATGCACCTTCGTATGTTCCACCTTGTGGGTAGCGGAGTACCGCAGCATCATCAGCCCGTTGAAGTTCGACAACGCCTTGAGAGACTTCTCCGCGCCGATCTTCTGTGGCTCATCGATGATCACGATCGGCCGGTTCGCCGCGATCACATCGATCGGCTTTCGTGACTGGAAGTCGTCCAGCACGTCGTAGATACGCCTATTGTCTTTGCCCGTCGCATTGAATGCCTGGATGTTGATGATCATCACTTGAACGCCAGCGTCCGAGCTGAACCGCTCCAACTCGTGAAGTTGCGATGAGTTATATACGAAGGATCGCGGCTTGGTGCCATACATCTGCTGGAAGTGGTCCGCAGTAACGTCGAAGGACTTCTTCACACCCTCGCGGATCGCGATCGACGGCACGACGACGATGTACTTCGACCAGCCGTATCGCTTGTGAAGCTCCATGATTGTCTTGATGTAGACGTAGGTCTTGCCCGTACCGGTCTCCATCTCAACGTCGAGGTTCGGAGCATGTGGCGCAGCCTTACTGTCCTTCAGCGAGGTTGAAAGTGGCAGGTTCCTCGTCTGCTGCACCTTGTGCACATTCCCCAAAACCTGAGCATCAGTTAACGCGATCTCAGCGTTGCGCAGGCCCGAATCCGAGTACAGCGGGGCCATGCCCGCTTGAGGTCTTCCGGGATCGACGCGATAGGAGATGCCGTCATGCTTCGGTTGGCCTTCAAACACCTCAACAACCGAATCAACGGCGTCCGTCTGGTACTGCTGAACCTTGAACTGAAGTTTCATCCCGATCAGATAGCCTTCACTTCGGTGGAGGGAGATATCTCGCGGAAGATCTGCTCGGCATTAATCCGTGCAGCATCGGTCGCAAACCCCGAGTCCAAGAACACTGCCCTAAGGGGATGCCGCTCAGCGATAAGCTTCACCACTGTCTCAGTCACTGAGTCGGAGAAACAAGCGACCAGACCATCGTCCGCAATCGACAGCACACGTCGACCATCAATTTCTTCCACCACTATCGTCTCCGTGAGATCAAGCCCCCAGTCGATGAGAACCTGAAAGAGTAGGTCTTCATCACTCCGTTCAAGTTTCACACTGGCGACCGCATCGGAAAGTGTGGCCTGCTCTGTGCCATCTGCTGGCGCCAAGGTGTCAGTCATGTTCGTTGTATCTACATGCAATGATCTAAACCCGAAGTCACCTTCAGCATCACACTGCGCCGTGGCGGTGCGAGCCTGATCTGCGGCTCGCCGAAGGCGCTCTCGCGCAATGGCGGCAATTGACTCATAGTGAGGGTGGTCGACTTCTTCAGCGAGCTGGACCAAAATAAACTGTCGTGTTCCTCCATCCATTGCGTTCAGATCCATCACCGCATGCCCTGTGGACCCAGAGCCCGCAAAGAAATCGAGAATGACTGCATCCTTCGATCCACCTGTGACTAGGCGAATCCAACGAGCGAGAACACGCCGATCCTTAGGGTTGTCAAAGACCATTTCTCCCATGAGGTTCCGCATGTCCGTGCTTGAAGCCTTTCGGTCTTGTTCGAAGACCGAAAGTGCTACTTGATCACTTGTCTCGTCGAGAAAAATGATCCCGCGCGGTATTGTAGTTTCATCGGGACCGAACCAGATCCTACCGGCCTCGATACGACGAGACATTTCATCCTCTTTGAAGCGCCAGCCAGTCTTCGGGAAGGCGACCGGGCGATGAGTTGTGGGATGCAGTATTTCATACTTTTGTCCTCCCTTACCTGGCCATGTAATGTGGCTCTTCGCGATCCGGGGTGTAGCGGGGGGTTGAGTCTGGCTGGCGTGT
>NZ_JBDNTB010000076.1:0-9456 GCF_047719395.1 Propionibacterium sp. | reverse complement strand
CGACCCCAACCGCCCGGTGCAGGCCGGCCACCACCGCTCCCCCCCGCAAACCTGTCCTGCCCTAACGCCCGGCGGCTACCCCCCGCCACCCCTGCCCAACTCAGCTCGGCGGCCGCCCCCTCGGGGGCCGACCCATCATGGTCTCCAACCAGCAGGCTTGAAGATCAGGCCTTGTGGGTGCCCAGCGAGCCGAGCTGCGTGCAGGCCTCGACGACGCGAGCGGCCTCGCCGGCCTCGGCCTTCTTGCCCCAGGCGCGGGGGTCGTAAGCCTTCTTGCTGCCGACCTCGCCATCGATCTTCAGGACGCCGTCGTAGTTCTTCATGATGTGGTCCACGACCGGACGGGTGAAGGCGTACTGGGTGTCGGTGTCGACGTTCATCTTGATGACGCCGTAGGACACCGCGTCGGCGATCTCCTGGGCGGTCGAGCCGGAGCCACCGTGGAAGACCAGGTCGAAGGGCTTGTCCTTGCCGAACTTCTTGCCGCAGGCGTCCTGGATCTCCTTGAGGATCTCCGGGCGCAGCTTCACATGACCGGGCTTGTAGGCGCCGTGCACATTGCCGAATGTGAGGGCCGTCATGTAACGACCCTTCTCACCCAGGCCGAGGGCCTCGATGGTCTTGGTGCCGTCCGCGACGGTGGTGTAGAGCTTGTCGTTGATCTCGCCGGTGACGCCGTCCTCCTCGCCGCCGACAGCGCCGATCTCGACCTCGAGGATGATGTGGGCCTTGGAGGTGCGCTCCAGCAGTTCCTTGGCGATCTCCAGGTTCTCACCGAGCTCGATGGCCGAGCCGTCCCACATGTGGGAGTTGAACAGCGGGTCCTCGCCGCGGTCGACGCGCTCCTGGGAGATCGCGATGAGCGGGTTGACGTACTTGTCCAACTTCTCCTTCTGACAGTGGTCAGTGTGGAGAGCAACATTGATCGAGTAGGTCTTGGCGACCACGCGGGCATACTCGGCGAGTGCAACAGCACCGGTCACCATGGTCTTGACCTTCTGACCGGAGGCGTACTCGGCGCCACCGGTGGAGATCTGCAGGATGCCGTCGGACTCGGCCTCGGCGAAGCCCTGGAGCGCGGCATTCACGGTCTGGGAGGACGTGACATTGATCGCGGGGTACGCGAACGCACCCTTCTTGGCGCGATCGATCATGTCAGCGTAGACCTCAGGGGTTGCGATAGGCATAAAGTGCTTCCTTCTGGCTCGTCGCCTTGTCGGTGGGCTCGCCGCGGCCACATGCCGACGGCGTAAACCCTTCCAATTCTTTCAAACCAGCCCCGGTGCACTGCAAGCGGTCACCACAAGTCGTCACACGCCGTCATGTCGAGGCCCAGCCGTTCACCAGAGTAGGCCCTCAGCCCGTCGTCGATGCCGCCGGGCAGCACGTTCAGCAGGATGAAGGGCACCGCCCAATGAGTGCCGTCGCGGCGCACCACGCGCAGCTCCGGGCCGGGCAGATCCCAGCGGCGCACGCCCCGCACTGCGCTGATGTGCTCCCACCTGATGAATTCGAGTCTGTTGCCATTGCGCAGCACCAGGCCCGGACGCTCGACACGCAGCACCAGACCCGGGACGATGCGCGCGATGGCACGCCGAATCTGGTGTCGCTTGATGAGCTCGGCGATCAGGCGGCACCAGCCGTACAGGGCCGGAAGCACGAGCACCACGAAGGCCAGCATGCCTGTGCGCCGGCCCGGGTCACCACCAGTCTGGAAGGTCAGGATGAGAAGGATGGATATCAGCGTGCCGGTCACCGCGGCGATCGCCTGTCGGATCAGCGCAGAACGCATCCGGGCAGCCCTTGCTGTCATCGCCCGGGGGTCGACGACAGCTGTGAGGGCCGATCGGGAAACCGGTGAGCTCGTGCGTGCAGCAACCGACGGCCGGGTTTCCTGTGCGCCCACCCCGCTCATGCCACCACCCGGTTCATGCCGCCATCCTAACCAGCGATTCCACGGGCAGCCTGTGCCGAAACCGGTGTGCTGACACCACCCGCGTCGGCACCTGCGGCGTGACCGAGCGCCCAGTGGTACATGGCGATCGCGGCTGCCGCGCCGGCATTCATCGAGCGCGTGGAGCCGTACTGGGTGATGGCGACGAGTTGCCCGCAGGCGGCCACGAGTTCGGGGGTGAGACCATTGCCCTCCGAGCCGAAGACCAGGCAGCAGCGCTCCGGCAGGGACGACACCTCGAGGGGCACCGAGCCCGGCAGATTGTCCACCCCGACGACTTCGAGCTTCTCCGAGCGGCAGTACTCGGCGAATGATGCGACATCCGGGTGGTGGTACACGTGCAGATAACGGTCGGTGACCAGCGCCCCGCGGCGGTTCCAGCGGTGCCGCCCGAGAATGTGGACGCCCGCCACATTGAAGGCGTTGCCGGTACGCACGATGGAGCCGATGTTGAAGTCGTGCTCCCAGTTCTGGATGGCGATGTGCAGCGGATGACGGCGGGCGTCGAGATCCGCGACGATCGCCTCGACGCTCCAGTACCGGTAGCGGTCCAGCACATTGCGACGATCACCCTGGGCAAGTAGCTGGGGGTCGAGCCGAGGGTCCTGCGGCCACGGCCTGGGCGCCGGCCCCACACCCACATTGGCCGCCGTGGGGTCACGGGGATAGACGACCTCGGATGGCAGCGCGATGTCTGCCCTGGACTCACCGTGACCGCCCGACACTCCTCCAGCCGACGCCTGCCCACCCGCCGCATCCAGTGACGCACCACCAGGACCCATGACGAGTTGCGCGTCGTCCGGGGGCATCGTGCTGGAGATTGGCTTGCGATTAGGACAGGCGGGATGCACGGAGCCATAGGCTACCGTGAAGGCGTGGATCTCCTCATGCAGCTGCCCGCTTTGGTCCCTATGATGCCCAGCTGGTTCGACCCGGCGACCATCATCCACAGCCTCGGGAACTGGGCGCTGTGGGGAGTCTCGCTGATCCTGTTCATCGAGTGCGCGATCTTCCCCATCCTGCCTGGCGACTCACTGCTGTTCACAGTGGGCATGTTCATCGCCATGACCCCGCCGTCGATCACCTTCGGTGCCATGGGCAAGCCCATGGTCTATGTGATCTCATGCCTTGTCATGACTGTCTTCGCCGTCGCTGGCAATGTGGCTGGGTATTACGTGGGCGGTTATGTCTCGGGATGGCTGTTCAGACCCCGCGACAACTGGTTCGGCAAGATCTTCAGCCCCAAGCACCTCGCTGACACTCACGCCTTCTTCGAGCGCTACGGGTCGAAGGCCCTTGTGCTCGGACGCTTCGTGCCCTTCGTGCGCACCTTCGTCACGATGGTGGCCGGCGCCGCCGGAATGACCTTCCGGCACTTCATCGTCTGGACCGCGCTGGGTGGCCTGCTGTGGGTGTGGGGCGTGACGCTGCTGGGCTATCTGCTCGGCAATGTGTCCTTCATCGGCAACAACATCGATGCTGTGCTGGTGCTCATCGTGCTCATCTCGGTGATCCCGATGGCCATCGAATGGTGGCGCGGCAAGCGCAAGGCCCAGGCGGAAGCCGTGACAGCGCAGCGCGTCGCAGACTAGTTCTGGCCGCCGTCCTGACGACGAGCTAGTTCTGGCCGCCGTCCTGACGACGAGCTAGTTCTGGCCGCCGTCCTGACGACGGGGTTCAGGCTGCGGGGACTGCTGGTCGCCGACCTGGGGCGGGCCGACCGGATTGTTCAACTGGCCGGGCTGTATCTGCGGCGGCCGGCCAGATCCCGGCTGCTGGACCCCCGAGCCGTAGCCGATCTCACCGAAATTGACCTGGGGGGTCGCGCGCATCGCCGGATCGTCCAGCTGGAAGTAGGCGGCCTTCTCGAAGTGGAACATGTTCGCGCTCACGTTGGACGGGAAGGACTCCACCTTGGTGTTGTAGTTCCCGACCACCGCGTTGTAGTAGCGGCGGGAGTTCGCGATGCGATCCTCGGTCTGGGCCAGCTGATCGGCCAGCTGACGGAAACCCGCGTCCGCCTTGAGCTGCGGATAGGCCTCGGCAGTCACGATCAGATTGCCCACCGCACCCGACAGCTGGCTCTCGATGGCGGAGCGCTCCTGGGTGGGCATTGCACCGGCGTCCAGCTGACGCGCCTGGTTGCGCAGCGAGATGATGTCGGACAGCGTGTTGTGCTCGTGAGTGGCATAGCCCTTGACGGTCTCGACCAGATTCGGGATCAGGTCGTAGCGTCTGTTGAGCTCCACGTCGACCTGCCGCCAGGCCTCCTGCAGGGTGTTGCGCAGCCGGACCAGCGAGTTGTAGGGCCCTATGAACAGACCCAGCCCCACCAGCACGAGGATGACAACGACGATCAGGACTATCAGTAGGCCGCCCATGACCCAAGCCTAACGGACTTTTTCATCGACCCTGCATCACAGACCGAGGTCTTCGGCGCTGTAGGCGAACAGGTAGGGCAGCCCGGCCTTGCTGACCGCAGCCTCGACGACACCGCCGGAACGATCCACGATGTCGGCGATGCCGACAACCTCGGCGCCCGCCTCACGCAGCGCCCCCACCGCGGTCAACGCCGAACCACCGGTCGTGGAGGTGTCCTCGACCACCAGCACCTTGCGTCCCTTCACATCAGGGCCTTCGATGCGGCGGTGCAGGCCGTGCGTCTTGGCGTCCTTGCGCACCACGCAGGCATCGATCGGCTTTCCCGCAGCCGCCGCCGCGTGCAGCATCGCTGCCGCCACCGGATCGGCGCCCATCGTGAGCCCGCCGACCGCATCGAAGTCCCAACCCGACACCAGGTCGAGCATCACGCGTCCCACCAGCGGTGCCGCAACCCCGGACAGGGTGATACGGCGCATGTCGATGTAGTACTCGGCTTGCTTGCCGCTGGAGAGCACGACGTGTCCCCGGACAACTGCTTCCTGGACGATGTGGCTGAGCAAGGCTTCGCGGTCGGTCATGGGTCGAGCCTATGGCCTCGGCGGGCTCAGCCCGTCACCAACCGTGCGAACAGCACTGCCCGCTGATCGCTGGGCACCTGGTCCTGATTCGCGGTGATCGTCATGAGGGCTTGCGAGGGGATGCGCTCGGGGTGCCCGGGCACGGCATCGAGTACCCAGCCGGCATCAGCTCCGACAGTCAGCCCGCTGGCCGGCATCTCGACGGAGTAGGTATAGCTGTGCCGGCAGTCGCGTACCCGGATCTGGTCGCCGTCCTTCAGCTGAAGGATGTGGCGCAGCGGCGCGCCATTGGTGATCCGGTATCCCGCAACGGCGAAGTTGCCGGACTGGCCTGGCGCCGCAGTGTCCGGATACCAGCCGACGCCCCGGCGCAGCGAGTCCTTGCCGACGCCGCGCACCACGGGTGTTTCGACACCGAGGGAGGGGATGGACATGACGGCGACGACATTCTGATCGGCCTGCGCCCTGCCTGCCGAACACCCTGCGGAGAAGTCCGACATGGCCTGCCGGGTGGCGGCGGATGCGCGCCAACTCGTGCCCCACACCTGCCAGGCGGCAATGCCCGCGATAACGAGCGCCACCACGACGAGAGCAGCGATGACGGCCGAGAAGGCGCTCGGGCGCCGCCGTTCGCCCGCACCCCTGCCCCACGCCATGATCTCAGCCTAGGGGCCTCAGCCGAAATGTGTCTTGGTGCTCGGCGGAACCGGACTGCCCTGCGGCGCGGCATCGTCGAAGGGCTCGGCCGCCCCGCGCCAGGAGTCCAGCTCAGCGCCGAAAAGCCAGCGGGAGGGGAAGGCCACCTTGTCCATGGTCCTCAGCAGGGCCAGCGCAGGCAGTTCCCGGCGGCTGGCGATCAGCACGAGATTTCCTGCCCGGCGGCCTCGGAGGGTGGCGATCTCGGAGTTCACCGCCATCTGAGGCAGCACGTGGGCAAGCCCGGCGAGCACCCGGTGCGTCCAGGCGAAGGGCGAACGGTCGGTGACATTGATCGCCACGACGCCATCGGTGCGCAGCACCCGCGCCATGTCCGCCAAAGCTTGGGCGGTGACCAGTTCACCGGGCACGGAGAGCCGATCGAAGGCGTCCACGACGATGATGTCGGCATACTCGTCGCGCATCGCGCGGATGCCAGTACGCCCGTCCACCGGGCGCACCTTGATGCCCGAGCGCGAGGGCAGCGGAAGCTCGCGGCGCACCTCCGCGGTGAGCTCGGCATCGGGTTCCAGCACGATCTGCGCCGAGGTGGGCCTGGTGTATGCCAGGTAGCGGGCCAGGGTCATGCCCGCACCGCCCACATGCACCGCGCGCAGTCGCTGCCCGGCCGGAGCCCAGGCGTCGAAGAGCTCCGTGATGCGCTCCATGTAGGGGAATTCGACGCGCGTGGGGTCGTCCAGATCGATGAAGGAATGGTCCACTCCCCCGCCGCGCACCACATAGGCCCCCGGCACATGGCTGTCGGCCATCACGTGCAGTGTCTCCGGCAACGCTTTCTGATGTGCCACAACCGCAATTGTCCCGCATCCGGGAAGCCCCGGCACGCCCTGATCGGGCCGGTTCACCGCCCACGGCTCATTGTCGTCTTCATGACTTCCACACCCCGCGCCCCGAGCACTCGGCACGCAGGGCCCCGCCTGACAGCAGATCCATCACGGATCAGGCCATCAGGCGGGTCGGCATCAGGATCAGACGATGTGCACCCCGTCGCCGGAGGGATCGGCATCGAAGGTGATCGTCTGGTCGTCGGCGACCTGGCCCGCCAGCATCGCGCGGGCCAACTGGTCCTCGATCGTGGTCTGGATCAGCCTGCGCAGTGGACGGGCACCGTAGACCGGATCGAATCCGGCGCGAGCGATCCACTCGCGTGCCGCGGGAGTGGTCTCGACGTGGATACGGCGTTCGGCGAGCCGGCGATTCAGTCTGTTCAGCGAGATGTCCACGATCTTGTCCAGCTGCTCGCGAGTCAACGGATCGAACAGCACGATCTCATCCAGGCGGTTGAGGAACTCCGGGCGGAAGGACTGCCGCACGACTTCCATCACCCGCTCGCGTTTGGTCTTGTCGTCCAGCGACTGGTCGGCCAGGTACTGCGAGCCGAGATTGCTGGTCATGATGAGGATGACATTGCGGAAGTCCACCGTGCGGCCCTGGCCGTCGGTGAGCCGCCCATCGTCGAGCACCTGCAGCAAGATGTTGAAGACATCCGGGTGCGCCTTCTCGATCTCGTCGAGCAGCACCACCGAGTAAGGACGACGGCGCACGGCCTCGGTGAGCTGGCCGCCCTCCTCGTAGCCGATGTAGCCCGGAGGGGCGCCGACGAGCCGCGAGACGGTGTGCTTCTCCATGTACTCGCTCATGTCGATGCGCACCATCGCCGACTCGTCGTCGAAGAGGAACTCCGCCAGCGCCTTGGCGAGCTCGGTCTTGCCGACCCCGGTGGGGCCCAGGAAGAGGAACGAGCCGGTCGGGCGGTTCGGGTCCGAGATGCCGGCCCGGGCGCGCCGCACCGCATCGGAGACAGCCTTGACGGCATCATGCTGGCCGATCAGCCTGCTGCCAAGCCGGTTCTCCATGTCGAGCAGCTTCTCGCTCTCGCCCTCGAGCATCCGGCCCACCGGGATACCGGTCCACGCGGAGACCACCTCGGCGATGTCGGAGGAGGTGACCTCCTCGGAGACCATCGACGAGCCGGACTTGTCCTGCTCGGCGGCAGCCGCCTCGTCCATCTGGGTTTCCAGGGCGGGAATCTCGCCGTAGAGGATCTCGCTGGCCTTCGCCAGGTTGCCCTCGCGGGTGTACTTCTCGGCGTCGGTGCGCAGCGCGTCGATCTGGGTCTTCAGCTCGCCGACGCGGTTCAGACCCTCCTTCTCGGCCTTCCAGCGCGCCTCAAGACCGCGCAACTCCTCCTTGGTGTCGGCCAGCTCCTGGTTGATCCGCTCCAGCCGCGCCTTGGACGCGGCGTCCTGCTCCTTCTCGATGGCGAACTGCTCCATGGTGAGCCGGTCCACCTGGCGGCGCAGCGTGTCGATCTCCTCAGGAGAGGAGTCGATCTCCATGCGCAGCCGGCTGGCGGCCTCGTCGATCAGGTCGATGGCCTTGTCAGGGAGCTGACGTCCGGGGATATAGCGCTGCGAGAGCTGTGCTGCGGCGACCAGCGCGGAGTCGGTGATGCGCACCTTGTGGTGCGCCTCGTAACGCTCACGCAGCCCGCGCAGGATGGCGACGGAGTCCTCCACGGAGGGTTCGCCGACCAGCACCTGCTGGAAGCGGCGCTCCAGCGCGGGGTCCTTCTCGATGTGCTCGCGGTACTCGTCAAGGGTGGTGGCACCGATCAGCCGCAGCTCGCCGCGGGCAAGCATCGGCTTGAGCATGTTCGAGGCATCCATCGAACCTTCGGACGCGCCGGCGCCCACGACCGTGTGCAGCTCGTCGATGAAGGTGATGATCTGGCCCTCGGCCTCCTTGATCTCATTGAGCACGGCCTTGAGGCGCTCTTCGAACTCGCCGCGGTACTTGGCGCCGGCCACCATGGACGCGAGGTCGAGCGAGACCAGCCGGCGACCCTTGAGGGAGTCGGGCACATCGCCCTCCACGATCCGCTGGGCGAGACCCTCGACGACGGCGGTCTTGCCGACGCCGGGTTCGCCGATCAGCACGGGATTGTTCTTCGTGCGGCGCGACAGCACCTGCGCGACGCGACGGATCTCGGAGTCTCGGCCGATGACGGGGTCGAGCTTGCCGTCCCTGGCGCGGGCGGTGAGATCGACCGAATACTTGTCGAGGGCGGATTCCCCGCCTTCAGCCTCGGGGCTGGTGATGCGCTTGTCCCCGCGGCTCTCGTTGAATGCCTCCTCGAGGCCCTTCGGCGTGACGCCCGCGGTGTTGAGGATGCGCTGGGCGTCGCCGGTCACGGTGGCCAGCGAGATGAGCAGGTGCTCGGTGCTGACATAGCGGTCGCCGAGGGTTTCGGCGCGGGTCTGCGCGTCGGCGAGCACCCGGGCGAAAGCGCCCGAGAGCTGGGGTTGGGCAACAGAGGAGCCGGAGGAGGAGGGCAGCGCCTTCACTGCACGCTCTGCCTCGGCATCGATCTGACCAGGGTCGGCTCCGACCGCGGTGAGCAGCGGGCCGACCGAATTCTCCGGGACCATGAGCATGGCATGCAGCAGGTGCACCGGCTCGGCCTGGGGGTTGCCCGCGGTGAGGGCAAGCCTGAGGGCAGCGGTGACCGCGTCGCGGCTCATCGTGGTGAGTGATTCGGTGTCCATGTGTCCTTCTTCTAGCCTGATATGAAGTTGAGTCCAACACACTCAACTTTACTGAGAGTGCACTTATTCCGTCGCGAAACCACCGATTCTTTGCATTTCTGTACGGGAGGTGCAGTGCTCAGGACGCTCCATGACGGCAGGCAATACCTCCGATCGCCGAGGGCCTGCGGACACGCTGAAGGGGGGGGGGGGGTGCCGGGCCGCAGGCCCGCCCGTACGGCGACACCCCGGGGGGGCGCCCGGGGGGGGGGGGGGGGGGGGCCGCCCCCCGGCCGGG
>NZ_JBDNTB010000075.1:0-9744 GCF_047719395.1 Propionibacterium sp. | reverse complement strand
ACACGCCAGCCAGACTCAACCCCCCGCTACACCCCGGATCGCGAAGAGCCACATTCCCGATACGGGATCACTGCGCAGGGACGTCATCGCGCTGCTGCGGCCCGCCAATCGCTTCGGAGACAGCGTGGCCGCCCTGTTCCGCCACGAACTCATCCTGAACCTCCACCGCGTACTCGGACGGCGCGTGGTCTGGGTGTCGGCGGTAGGAGCTGGGTGCACACCCGAGGACGCGTCGGAAGTCGGTGCTCAGGTGGGCGTGGTCGGCATAGCCGAGGTCGGCGGCCCAGCCACGCCCACGCAGGTCCCGGTGTGACACCCCGGTGGTGGGACCGGCCAGGGAGACCCCGCCGACTTGTACGACGGGGTTGGAGGCGGGGAACGGCAGCAGCTCCTGCCTTGAGATGCGCCCTGGTGCGAGATCCCAGCGGGGTATCCAGAACCAGTGGACCAGCTCGCTCACCTCCCGGGGCGCGGGCTCTCGGTGGAGGGATGGGAGCCTGGCGGGATAGAGCACGCCTCGCCCATCGCCCGACTCGGCCATCGTCTCGCTCCTTGCGCCAGGTCGTCGCGAATCTTCAAGCCGTGCCCGCGGGGGCGCGCATAGGGTCGGTACATGGACGAACATGACCCACCCCGGATCGGGGTCTCCGGCGACCACACCACCAATGGCATCCCGCACGGCGTTACCAGCCTGACCCCGTTCCTGGCCATCCGGGGTGCGGCGGATGCCGTCGAATTCTACCGTTCGGTGCTCGGCGCCCGCGTGGTCGATGTCACCGAGATGGGCGGAGTCGTCGTGCATGCCGACCTGGACTTCGGCAACGGCAGGCTCCAGATCGGTGAGCCCAGCCCGGAATACGGCCTCGTGCCAGCTCCCGGAGGAGACAGCGACTGCTATTCGATCGGCCTGTACTGCGCGGACGTCGACGCGATGGTCGTGCGTGCCGAGCAGGCCGGAGCGACGATCCGCGAACCGGTGAGCACATTCGTCTCCGGTGACCGCTTCGCCTCCATCCGTGACCCGTTCGGGGTGCGCTGGTCGATCATGTCCCGCGTCGAGGACCTCTCCGAGGCCGAGAGCGCCCGCCGAGTCGCGGAATGGGCTGCGGCGCAGGGGGCCCCGAGCGACTGATGAGCAGCACCCGCCCGGCCCCTTGGCTCTGTTCAGAGGTCATGGCATTCTCCCGCCGTCGCCGTTGGACACCGGATCGTCGGTCGAGGGTGCCAGTTCGCCCAGCAGCGTGAAGAGCTCGTCGATCCGTTCCCTGACGACCGAGTGCAGATGTGCGGCGAAGCGATCCCAGTCCTGTTGCGTCGGCGC
Organism: Propionibacterium sp.; assembly: GCF_047719395.1. Taxonomy (NCBI): domain Bacteria; kingdom Bacillati; phylum Actinomycetota; class Actinomycetes; order Propionibacteriales; family Propionibacteriaceae; genus Propionibacterium; species Propionibacterium sp. The sequence continues at coordinate 8,423 of NZ_JBDNTB010000075.1, read as the reverse complement.
TTGTCCGGGTGGCAGGGCAGTGAGTGCCTCTCGGATCTCGGCGACGGTGAGTCCGACGCGCTGGGCTGTGCGGATTATCGCGATCCGGCAGCAGGCGTCGGCGAAGAAGCGACGGTGGTTCTCGCTGGTGCGTTCGCTGGGCAGCAGGCCGTGGTCGTCGTACCAGCGCACCGCGGACGGAGCGATCTGCATCCGTTCAGCGAGCTGACCCACACTCAGCCCGCTCTCGTGCCAGTTCATGGGCCAAGTATCGGATCGGGTCGGCCTTGCCTTCAACCTTGGTTGAAGGCATATGAATGACCCCATGAATCCCACTCCTCCCACTGTCCTGGTGATCGGAGCCTCTGGGCGCGTCGGCGGCGAGGTGTGTCGGCAACTGAGAGCCGCCGGAGCGCAGGTCCGCGTCGCGACCCGTCACCCTCAGGCCATCATCGCCAACGGTCACGCCGCGACGATGGCGGTGGACCTCACCGATCCCGCCACGCTCGAACCCGCCTTGAAGGATGTGGACGCGGTCCATCTGATGTGGCCGTTCTTCGACACCGCGGAGGATGCCCGCCGGAAGGTCACGCCGATCGCCCAGCAGCTCGGGTCGAGCGTGCCACGTGTCGTATATCTCTCCTCCCAGGCGGTAGAGGACGATCCGCAGAGCTTCTGGGCCGTGGTCGAGGACGCGCTGACGGCCGAGGTCGAGGAGTGGACGATGCTGCGTCCGACCGGCTTCGCCTTCAACGCCCAGCAGTGGGTGCCCCAGATCGTGAGCGGCGACACTGTGCGATGGCCCTTCGGACAGATGTCCAGACCTCTCATCCACGAACGCGACATCGCCGCCGTGGCCGTCAAGGCGCTGCTGGAGGAAGGCCATCAGGCTCGCCGCTACGTCCTGACCGGACCCGAGTCGCTCACCCAGCAGAAGCAGGTGCAACTCATCGGCGCGGCGATCAGCAGACCCTTGCGCTGGCAGGAGATCGACCGGGCCCGAGCCCAGCGCGAGTACGGCATCCCCGATGTCCTGCTGGATGCCTGGGAGAACTTCCTCAGCCGTCCCGAACCGGTGACCGACGAGGTCGCTCGACTGCTCGGCCGGGCTGCCCTCAGCTTCTCCGACTGGGCCCATGACCATGCCGACCTGTTCCGATGAGCGCACCGGATGTGCCTGCTGGAATGCGCACATCGAAGCGCTGGGTCGGTCACCGTCGGGACTGCGTCCTCCCCGGCCATCTCCGGCCGCGTCAACGCCGCGACGTGTACCGCATGCTTCATGCGTCCGATCAGGACAGCCGGGCGAAGTGCAGCTCGGTCCGCTCAAGCATCCGCTGGCGCTGTCCGGGGGTTCTGGACGTGATGTCGGCGTAGTTGCGCCAGGTGAGGTGCTTGACGCCGATCTTCCCGAAGGTTCCCTTCAAGAGGATCTTGGTGAGGGGATCGCGGAACCACCAGCGGTAGGCCTCGGCTGGAATCGTCATGACGGACAGCGCAGTGACCCCCTGCAACCGGGGCATCAGGTTCCGGAACGGATTTCCTCCGGCTTCGGCGAGCTCATCGAAGTGAACCCCCTTGGCGACCACCTTGTCCAGGAATCCCTTCGTGGTGGCGGGCATCGCCTCCCACCAGACCGGGAACGCGAGGACGAGGTGGTCCGCCTCGAGCAGCCGCTGCTGGTAGTCGAGCACTCTCGGATCGGCTTTCCCGTGTCCTCTTCAGGCACGCAGGTCTTCGCGGGTCATCGCGGGGTTGAAGCCGTAGGCGACCAGATCGACGACATCCACGTGGTGACCAGCGCGCTAGGCTCCACGGATCGCCGTTCACAACGGCGTCCCGCCGATCGGCCCGCACGGGTCGAGTCCCATCAAAGCCAAGAACGGACCCTCAGATGTCATTCCAGGCATACCTCGACGCCATTGAGGACAGGACGAGCCTCACTCCGCGTCAACTCCTCGACATCGCCGCCAGCCGCGGCTATGACGCGCCGGACGTCAAGGCCGCCGTCATCCTCGATTGGCTCAAGGAGGACTACGGACTCGGACGTGGCCACGGCATGGCGCTGGTCCACGTCATCAGGAAGGGTCCGCAGATCGACAGCAAACATGTCGGCAGCACCGGGTCGCACCGTGACGAGTCGGACACACTCTGGCTCGACGGAAAAGCGACCAGACCGTGAGTGCCGATTCCTGGTGATCCTCCCGACCGGCCAGTGCCACCATCGTGCGGCGGAGATCGCCGAGCTCTTCGATCGCGCCATCCGCGTCTGAACTCACACTCACGATGTGGCTCGAGCGGTGCGGCCATCGCCGGCGAGGGCATCGTGGATGGCCTGGACATCGGTAGCGTGAAGCCAGATCGCAACGCCGATGCCGGGCTGGACGACGGAGGCGAGGTCGGTGCCGGCGGTGATGTCGCGAAGAGCGAACGCGATCGGCCTGGTATCGAAGACAACGGCGTGCGGAGGTCCGGTCGGGGAGCGGACAAGGCCGAGGCAATGCTCGTAGAACGCCTGCGAGGCGCCTGTGGGGAAGGCTCTCCTCGCGCGTCTCACGCCTCGCGGCCGATGAAGCCTGGCCACGGCATCGGCGGCGGTTCGGTCTGTTGAGCTCAGAATTGCTGTCCTGCGAGCGCGATGATCGCTTATGTCCATTTGTCGCCAACAGATCGATGTGATCGACGTGCCACGCCTCGGGGGGCGGTGAAGCTCTGGTGGCGGAAACGTCGCCGGCTGTGCCCCGAGCTGGCGCGGCCGGAGAGCCATCGAGCTCACCGAGGAATGCTCCTGATTCTCGGCGGAGTCTCGATGACCACTCGGATTGAAGCACTCAGGATACCTACGGGGATGCCTGTGCTGGTCAATGATCAGTTGATCTTGATAGCATCCGTGGCGAATGAGTGCTTCCCGTTCTCGTCATCCCAGCAAACCAGCGTTGGGGAGTTCTCAGCGTCTGTTGCGGGTGCCTCGAGTTGATTGAGGGTTTCCTTCGATGACTGGATCAATGCGGAGAACCCTTCCATTATGGCCTTTTCGCTCTCCAGTATTGCCACGTAGCCGTCTTTCATGGCGCTTAGCTTGAGTGCTTGGGAGTGGCCTTTTCCTCCCGCAAATCCGGGCAGATGCTTCGCGACCCAATTCTGGTCGTCGAAATGCTCCCTGACATTCTCCATCGCCTTACGCATGGCTTCTGAGCGGTGGAGCAGAAATTCCCAAAGGGTGATGTTTCCTTCGACAGTCGCCTTGAGCCGTCGAGTCGCGATGGTCATAGATGCCGGATGATCCTGGAGATCTACGCCAACCCGCAGGTGTGCAGTGCGCAGATCCAAGAACGAGGCAAGTATGGCGCTGTGCGCGTCATAGTTCAGCTGCTGCACGTCTGCGACATCGTTGATGTCAGTGAACTCCTGTGACTTGACAAGATAGCTGTACCGCTCGGCAAGTCGTCGGACATCGCGCTCAGCGATTGCGAGGCGGACGAGCATGTCCACACTGAATGAGCCGGCCTGTTCGTACTGTTCGTTGATTTCGTCCACAACCTTGGACGCGGCAACCAACTCACCGACATGTGTGGCTTCAGTTCTGGCAGCAGCTGCATCCAAGGCCCGTTTTATGGAATCGAGCTTCTCGTTCACCTGTCGGAACTGTTGCATTGTCATTGCGGTATTGAGCACCAGGACAGCCATGAGTGGGGCAAGTACGGGCATGGAGGCGGCTACCGGGATGAATGGTGCATGTCCGACAATTCCTCCGGCACCCATCACTGCGGATCCGACGCCCGCCCCGATTGGCATCAGCGAGGCGGGATTGGCTGTTGCCACGTACAACGTGGGCGCCAATACCGATGACAATGCTGTCGTTCCGGCAGCAGTGCCAGCGACAGCCATCGACATGACACCTTGAGGGGAGACGGCTCGTTCATCAGGAGCGTATCGCCCTGTGGCCAGGTATCCATCGTTCAGATTCTTGATGATGAGGTCACGAATTTCACCTTGGAATTCGAAGACTGCCATCTCCGAAGCTCCCATTGTGAACTTCTTGACCGTGACACTCTGCAGTTCTGTGGTCACAGCTTTCCCTTCCCGACCCAATTAACGGTCGTACTCTACTTGGGCATTACCTCTTCATGGACGCCAAAAGTCGGCATCGCGATACTGTCACACCCGTCCCATGTCACAGTGAGTCGATCTCGAACATGCGGTCGCCACCAGGATCAAAATCCAGTCTGGATTCAATCGATTCCCTGTGACCCTTCGCGCCGTCGAAATCACTCGGGAGCGGTGTGTGCAGACTGTTCAGGCTCTTGAGCCAGGTCTCGGCAGATTCAGTCATTTTTCGCCACTCCATTGGTGCTCAGTCCGAAGAACCGGTCGAAGAATGCGGTGATCTTGTCGAGGACGCGCTGCTTCTTCTCACTGTGGTTGCCTCCAGCGGTGAACCTTGAGCTGGGCGGCAGGATCTTGGTGATTGCGGTCCCGGTAGTCGGAACGGATCCGTCACGGAATGCGTTCTGCACGAAGGTCCGGGTCTTGTCAGGCTTGAGTTTCTCATCGGCGATGATGGTGGCGAGTTCAGCTTCGCGGCGGGCGGCGATGAAGGAGCGCCACTCGTCATCGACGGAATTGTCGGATGAGACCGAGTCGACGAAGTCCTCGATGAGATCCTTCTTGCTGCGCAGGCTGGGGCTGGCGTCGACGGCGCGGGTGATCTCGGCTCGAATTTCCTTGTCCTGACCCTCGCCGTGCTCAGTTCTGTACTTCTCGACGAGCATGAGGATGTAGTCGACGTTGATCTCGACCTGCTTGATGAGCTCGATCTCGAAGACCACGTCGTCGTTGATGATCTCTTTGTCGGCGCGGGTGTCCTTGCGGAACTCGGCGTACAGGTCGAGGTAGACGCTCTTGTAGTCCTGGACCTGCCGCTCGGTGAGCCGCTGGTTCCTCGTGAAGTCATCGAAGGACGCGAGGATGTTCTCCAGTCGCAGGATCGCCCCGAACAGGGCTACGAAGTCCTTCTGCGCCTGCTCGCCCACAATCGGCTGCCCGAGTGGGAACCGGGCCAGCAGTTCGTCGACCTTGGTGGAGTAGACGGCGTAGTAGTCGGCGTAGGGCTTGAGTACCACAACACCATGGGCGTCCTTGTTGCCGAACAGCTCCAGCGCCTTGTTTGTCTCCTCCTCCAGATCGCGGAAGGTGACGATGTTGCCGTAGGTCTTCACCGAGTTCAGGATCCGGTTGGTGCGTGAGAACGCCTGGATCAGGCCATGTGAGCGCAGATTCTTGTCCACGAACAAGGTGTTGAGGGTGGTCGCGTCGAACCCGGTGAGGAACATGTTGACGACAATCACCAGGTCGACCTCGCGGTTCTTGAGCCGCATCGACAGGTCTTTGTAGTAGTTCTCGAACTTCTCCGAGGATGTGTCGTAGCTGGTGGCGAACAAGGCGTTGTAGTCCTGGATTGCGTCCTCCAGGAACACCCGCGCGTCGGCGCTGAGAGAGTCGGTGTCGAAGCCCTCCTCGTCGAGCACGTCACCGACCGCGTCGTTGACGCCGTAGGAGTAGATCAGTGCGATCTTGAGTCGACGATCCGGCGGTAGCTCCTCCTGCTGGAGCGTGAACGCGTTGTAGTAGCGGCGTGCTGCGTCGATCGAGGCGGTCGCGAAGATCGCGTTGAAGCCTCGCACGCGCTTCGACGCCTTGATTTCCTCTGCCCGGCGGCGGGTGCTGATGACCTCGGACACGTTGGACACCACGTGGTGCAGATAGCTCGACGAGCGCCTGGTCTTCTGATCGAAATGCTCCAGGGTGTAGGCGACAATCTCATTGATCCGGCGAGGGTCGAGCAGCGCCCGCTCCCGGTCGATCGCCGACACCTGCTCATCGACCACGCTTCCGGTCTTGATGGTGTTGACGTAGTCGATCCGGAAGGGCAGAACGTTCTTGTCGGTGATCGCATCCACGATCGTGTAGGTGTGGAGCCTGGCACCGAACGCCTGCTCTGTGGTCTTCAGCCCCGGAGCCCCGCCTGTTCCTGCGTTGACGGCGAAGATCGGGGTGCCGGTGAACCCGAACAGGTGGTACTTCTTGAATGCCTTGGTGATGGCGGTGTGCATGTCGCCGAACTGGGATCGATGGCATTCGTCGAAGACGATTACGACGTGGCCGTCGTAGATCGGGTGCTCGGGATTGGCCTTGATGAACGTCGCGAGCTTCTGGATCGTCGTGATGATGATCTTCGCCTGGGGATTCTCCAACTGACGCTTCAGGACCCTGGTGGACGTGTTGGAGTTCGCGGCGCCCTTCTGGAAGCGGTCGTATTCCCGCATCGTCTGGTAGTCGAGATCCTTGCGGTCCACCACGAACAGCACTTTGCCCACATATGGCAGCTTGGTGGCCAGACGAGCAGTCTTGAAGCTTGTCAGGGTCTTGCCAGAACCCGTGGTGTGCCAGATGTAGCCGCCGGCCTTGACGGTACCGAGCTGCCGGGCATTGGTCGAGATCTCGATTCGCTGCAGGATCCGTTCGGTTGCCACGATCTGGTAAGGGCGCATCACCAGTAGCGTGCGGTCGGCCGTGAGCACGCAATAGCGGGTAAGGATCGCCAGCAGGGTGTGCTTCGCAAAGAACGTCTTCGTGAACGCCGTCAGTTCTTGGATCGGCTTGTTCGTCGCGTCGGCCCACCACGAGGTGAACTCGAAGGAGTTCGAGGTTTTCTTCGCGCGGCTGTCGCCGACTTCGTGCGTGATGTGTTGGGCTCGCGTGGTGTTCGAGTAGTACTTCGTCAGAGTGCCGTTGGAGATCACGAACAGCTGCACGTACTCGAACAGGCCTGAACCGGCCCAGAAGCTGTCTCGCTGGTAGCGGTCGATCTGGTTGAACGCCTCCCGTATGTCCACCCCGCGCCGCTTCAGTTCCACGTGCACCATGGGCAGACCATTCACCAGGATTGTCACGTCATAGCGGTTCGAGAACCTCGCGTCACCGCCTTGGGGAGCGTCGGGTACCTCGTACTGGTTGATCACCTGCAGCCGGTTGTTGTGAATGTTCTGCTTGTCGATCAGCGAGACGTTCTTCGTCGACCCGTCATCGCGAGTCAACAGCTGGACGTGGTCCTCCTGCACCCGGACCGTCTTCTCCACGATCCCCTCACGAGCGCTCGCGATCCGCTCACTGAAGAACCGCTTCCACTCCGTGTCGGAAAAGCTGATCTGGTTCAGCGCTTCCAACTGGTGACGCAGATTCGCCACCAGATCCGCCTCGGTGTGGATCGGCAGGTACTCATATGCCTGCTCGTCCAGCAACCGGATGAACTCCCGCTCAAGATCCGCCTCCGACTGATAGGTCCCCTCATCTCTGACATCCGGGACATACTCCGCCACCACCGTCGACTCCGCCGAAACTGCGATCGGATCGAACTTCCGAGCAGCGGCCTCACTCATGCTGCGGCCTCCTTGAACGTCAACAGCCGATCCCGGTAGTACGAGTACTGCTGACGACGCGCCTCAATCTCCGCAGGGAGACCCGACGACAAGTCATTTACCAGTGCATCGAACTTGCTCAGGATGCCGACTATCCGCTCTTGTTCCTCGACCGGCGGCACGGGCAAGACGACCGCGCCCAAGTCGTTCTGGCTCACCTTCCAAACCCCAGAGGTAACCTTTGCGATCTGCTCGATCTTCTCCCGTACCGGCCGACTCTCCCAGATGTAGAACAAGTACCTCTGCGAGACGAGGTCCAGATTTGGACGTGCGCGAATCATAGTGTCGGGAAACGCCACCTCCGCCGCCTGCTCGACCATGCACGCGCGGGCCAGGAGCTCCTTGGAACCGTTACCGCGCGCGAACAACAGGTCGCCCGCTTCGATTCGAAACCGCCGTCCCGTCGCCTCGTCCCACGCGCCGAGTTTCTGCTCGCGTACATCTACGACTGGTCCATGAAGTGCGGTCAGACGTAGGACTGGGTATCCGTTCCCGTCCTTGATCGAACGCCCGTTTGCCAAGGGCTCCTTCAGCAGTCCGCTCAGAGTTGCCCACCTGACTCTCTCTTTCTGTGTGAATGAGAGAAGCGCGTCCCGGTAGTGGGCGTACTGCGCCCGCCGAGCTTCCAGCTCCGCTTCCAGCTCCGCTTCCAGCGCTGTGAACTTGTCCAATATCCGCACGATCTCCCGCTGCACCTCAAGCGGCGGCACCGGGATTCGGAAGTTCAGGATCGCGGCCTTGTTACCACGTGGCATCTTCGCGCCTTTCGCATGCTGCATGCTGTAGGCGAAAAAACCATCAGAAGATAGAAGATAGTAGAGGAATTCAGGTGTGAAAGATCGCTGCGCAATCTCGTTGATTCGTAATGCGAGTACATCGCCACTACATCCTCCAGAATTTGTTGCAAGCCATACCGGCTCTTCGCGATCCGGGGTGTAGCGGGGGGTTGAGTCTGGCTGGCGTGTC
>NZ_JBDNTB010000074.1:0-9961 GCF_047719395.1 Propionibacterium sp. | reverse complement strand
TCTATCTCTGGCGCACCCGCTCCGCCGACACCAAACTCCCCGGCCGCCGGGGCGGAGTGCCGTTTGGGCGGGTGCGGCCCCCCCCCGGGCCAAGGGGCGCGGCCGCCGGTACTCCCCGCGTGACATCTCCCGGCTGCGACTCATCCAGCATCTGTCGCAGCAGGAGGGCATCAACCTCAGCGGCATCCGTCGCATCATCGAGCTGGAGAACGAGATCGCCGTCATGCGTGAGCGCGCCCAGCAGATGACCGAGATGATCCGCCAGATGACCGAGATGCAGGAGCAGGTGCAGCGCGTCTTCATGGCCGGTTCCCAGGGCGATGTGGACTTCTCGCGGTTCCGCCGCCATGCACCCCCGCCCGCCATCGAGAGGTGAGCGGCGGACCTCTGTTCTGCCGGCGCGACATCCCCGCCCCGGGGCTGACTGTCTAGTCTTGGCCGCATGGACGTGGACAAGACTGACGGAACCGCTGTGGCCACTGCAGAGGGGCTCGGCGGGGCACCGCAAGGGACCGTCCTGAACGTGGCCATCGTGGGATCGGGCGCAGGCGGCATGTACTGCGCCACGAGGCTGCTTGAGCGTCTGCCCCAGGTGCACGTCGATGTCTACGAGCAGCGCCCAGTCCCCTTCGGGCTGCTTCGTCACGGTGTTGCCCCGGATCACCGCAAGCCAGAAACCATCGTTGCGGAGTTCGAGGAGCTGTTCGCCGATCCGCGTCTCCGGCTGATTGCCGGGGTGACGGTGTGCGCCGACATCACTCGTGCCGAAATGGCTGCCCACTACGACGCGGTGATCTGGGCGATCGGCGCAAGGACTGCCCACCACCTGAGGGTTCCTGGTGAGGGCCTCGACGGCGTGTACACCGCGGATGACTTCTTCGGCTGGTACACCGGCTTGCCGAGCGCACCCCGAATCCATCTGGATGGCGTTCGTGAGGCAGTGGTGATCGGCCTCGGCGATGTCGGGCTGGACATCGCCCGGGTCCTGCTCAAGCCTGCTGGGGCATTCGCGGACACCCAGATGCCCACCGAGGTCATCGAGGAATTGGCTGCCCACCGAGTCCCGCGGGTCACCATCATGGATATCGCGCCCGCTCACCGGATCAGGGTGAAGACGAAGGTTCTGCAGGAGGTGCTCGATCTTGACAGGCTCGCCATCGACATCGATCCAGCGGATATCGCCGAACTCCCCGAGGACGCCGACCAGCGCTGCCAGGACAACATGGCAGCCTTCGGTGCAGCTGCCGGCCGCCAGGCAGACGAGCCCCACGCCCACCTGCGGATCGTCTTCCAGCATCGTCCCGTGGAGATCGTCGGCACCCACGGGGTGACGGGAGTGGTCGGCGCCACCGAGGCGGCAGCCCCGGGAGCTCCAGAAGCTGAGCTCGATGCCGCGCGGGTACTCCCACCGGACGGGGAGCACGCAGAGCCTCCCGAGCTCATTGCGAAGCCCGTTGTCAGAAACAATTTTCCTGCCCAGCTGGTTGTCACTGCCATTGGTGATGATGTGGCCCACCTGGAGGGGCTTCCCTGGGATGCGAACCGCAGGATCGTCCCTTCCCAGGACACCCGGCTGCTCGACGATGGCCGCGTCCAGGCCCGCGAGTACGTCTCGGGGTGGGCGCGAAGGGGCAATGTTGCCGGCTTCCGGTTCACCCGGATGGACGCCGATGCGGTCCTGGAGGCCCTTCTCGCCGATCTCGGCCACGGTCTGCTGCGGGCTCCCGATCCCGGGCCCGACAAAGTCCTCGAAATGCTGGCCCAGCGGGGTGTCGAGCCGATCGGCTGGCAGGACTGGCATCGGCTCGAACTCGCCGAGGATGCCCGCGGCGCACGCCAGGGCCGTCCCATCGCACGCATCATCGACGCCGCGGAACAGGACGCCGTGCTGCATCCGGGGCACTGAGGTTCACCCGCACTGGGGTACAGCCCACTGGAGTCCAGCCTGGGCCAGGCGCAGCCCGGTGGTGGGTCCCTCCCGCAGAAGTTGGGCGCTCAGCTGCCGGATTCCGGCTTCTCATCCATGGGGATGTCCGCCTCCTCCACGATGGGAAAGGCCGCAGCCTGCTGCGCGGAGAGTTCTGACTCGTCCTCTTCGTCGATGACGATCGCGGCGGGCAGCTCGCGGCGCACCCGTGGCTCGTCGTTGACATAGCGCAGCGCCGCACGGATGTTCGCCCGGTCGAAGCCGGTCATCCGCTGGTTCTGCTGGCGCATGTACTCGCCCCAGGTGGGTAAGGCGAACCGTTCGAAGAAAAGCCCCGAATCCTCCAGCCGATGGGTGAGCGACCACGATATGGCGCCGGTCCGCAGCCGTGACAGCCGCACCGGCCGCATCGCCTGCACGAACCTCTCGGCCTCGACGGCCCGCACCCGGTAGCTCACCTGCACCTGCACCGGGCCCACCTCGGGGTCGATCTCGTGCGCCATCGACAGGTCGTGGCTGAACGGGTCGTGGCTGATGTCGAGTTGACCGGTCTTCGGATACAGCGGCCATGCCCACACCGAGAGCGGCACCAGCACGAGCAGCGCCAGACCTGCCGCGATCAGCGCCTTCGTGGCGCTCGTCATGGTGGCGACAACACCCCAGGCAGGGGCACCCAGCGCCTGGGCGCACATCACGGTGAACAGATAGGTGGCCATCCCGCGCGCCCTCACCCACGGCGCCAGGGTGAGTTGCAGCAGCGAGTTCAGCGTGGTGAAGGTGCACATCCACGATGCCCCGGCGAGCAGGGCCCCCACCGCCGCGCCCCATGGCGGCAGCATGGCAATGGCCACTGTCGCCACGCCGTAGCCCAGCGACATGAACACGATGATGTGGTTGTAGCTGAAGAAGCGCCTCAGCCAGGGCAGCAGCACGATGCCGCTCAGCGCACCCATTCCGAGGAAGGCGAGCAGCATTCCGTAGCCGCCCGAACCGAGCCTCAGGCGTCCACTCGCCTCGACCGGCAGCAGGGCCCACAGCGCCGATGCCGGGATCGTGAACAGCGCGGTACGCAGCAGAATCCGGCTCACATGGGGTGCTGCCTTGACATAGCGCATCCCCGCCAGCAGCGCCGGCCGGATCCGTTCCGGTGTGGTCTGCTTTTCTTCGGGGGAGTGCCAGGAAAGGGTGATCCCCGTCGCGGCGCAGTAGACCACGGCATTGAGCGCGAAGACGATGGTCGGGCCGCCGAGTGCGACGAGGAAACCGGCCACCGCAGGGCCGATCGCCCGTGCCCCGTTGATGGTGATCGACGCAAGCCCGGCGGCGGCAGGGATCTGCTCGCGCGGCACCAGCGAAGGCTGCACGGCCTGCCAGGCAGGCGCATTGATCGCGGCTCCGCAACCGATGAAGAAGGTCAGCGCGAGAAGGCCGATGGGTTCCAGCCAGCCGGTCAGCGCCACCCCGGTGAGGATCAGGCAGATGATCGCGGCGAATCCGTTGGCCGCGATGAGCACCCGACGGCGGTCATGGGAGTCGGCGAGCACTCCGGCGGGCAGGCTCAGCAGCACATAAGGCGCTGTCAGAGCGGTTTGCACGAGCGTGACGAAGACGGCGCTGGCACCCACGGCCACCAGGAACCACTGCGCCCCGACGGTCTGCATCCACACGCCGAGGTTGGTGCCCATCTGGGCCGTCCACAGCATGAGATAGGCGCGATTGCGCAGCGGTGTCCACGGAGACACCTTGGACATGGCTGCCTCCTCCCTGTTTCCGGTCGGCCCAGACTCGCACTCTCGGTCGTGGCTTTCCCGAATTCCACTGGTCCGCAGCGGGACATCCACGATCCGGGCCGGAAGACTCACGGTGGGTTCAAAATGTCCCACGCGAACATACTCTCTGCCCGGTGAAGCAGGACCTCGGTTCCGGTCGTGGCACCATGGCAGCAGCGCCCGCAGGCGGGCACTCGTCCCTCGGGCGACCATCGACCAACCGGCTGGAGTCAGATGCCCACGAAGCGCTTCGTCGCGATCGTCAGCCTCGTAGCCCTTGCCGTGCCCGTGATCGCAGGGTGCTCGGCTACGTCCCAACCCACTTCCCAGAACACCGGAAGTTCCACTGCTGCCACCACTTCCCCGGGCGGCGGCGTCTCGTCGGGATCTGCTGCCGCGATCACGGTCGGCGCATTGTTGTCCGGCTCTCAGGACGCGGCACTGGCGGCCTCGTCTGTGCACCTGAGTGGTACGCGCACCGACAGCTCGCAGCGCAGTGTGGGCTTCGAGGTGAGCGGCACCCTCGACAAGTCCGTGATGCACGGCAGCTACAGCTATGACGACATTTCCTACGAAGTGCTCGTTGTCGACGGCGTGGGCTATGAGCGCGGCAATGATGCCTACTGGAAGGACGAGGGCAAGCTCAGCACCGACGAGATCGCCACGATCGGAGGCCGGTGGTTGAGAGTCAATGATTCGTTGCGCGACCAGATACTGCAGATGTCGCCTCCGGAGATCATCAGGATCGCCTACTCGACGATGTCTGCAGCCGATTTCGGGTCATCTGTCACGGTGACTACCGATGCCGATGCGCCGGTGTACTCGCTCGGCGGCGGTGAGAGGAAGTCGCTCATCGCACGAACCGGTGATCTGCTGCCAGTCCGTGTCACCACTGCGGGGGGATCGATGAACCTGGACACCTGGAATGCCGTGGCCCCGATCAGTGCGCCGCCCGCGGACCAGATCATTGATGCGTCCTCGGCAACACCGGCGCCGGCGGACTCGGCCTCGCCGTCCGCCTCGGCCTCGCCGTCCGCTGCCATGCCGTCACTGTCGCCTGCGGCGTCCGCCTCGGCCTAGCTGGGCCGCCATGTCGGCTGGGGCCGGGGTGAGCTGTGCCGACGACCTCCAACGGCCGCTGAGCAGCGGCTCGTTGTCCTGATGGTACGGAAGCTCAGTGCCACGCGGGCGCACGGCGGCGAGCTGGGCGGTCAGCTGAGTGCGATCACCTGCACCAGCAGGATCTTCACGACGGTCCCGAGGGCGAACAGCGCCCCGTAGGCGGAGTCGATTCGCTCGTCGTTGACCAGCGAATTCGCATAGCTCTGCACCGCGGGCTGTCCGACGAATCCGGCAAAACCGCCGGTGGCGCGCTGCGCGGACAGACCCCGCCAGCGGGCAAGCCCGAGCAGGATCACGCCGCCGAGCGCCATGCTGAACACCGACAGGATCATGATCTTCAGCCCGTTGAGCGAGATGCCCTGGTCGAGGAATGCCGGCCCGGTCGCCAGCCCGACGCAGGCCAGGAAGAGCATCAGACCCAGCTGGCGCAAGATGGAACTGGTGGAGTGCGGCAGGTCCCAGCGGAACGGACCTGTGCGGTGCAGCGCGCCCAGCACCATGCCCATGATCAGCGGCCCGGCAGCATTCCCGAGCTGGAAATGGATGCCCCAGGGCAGCGGCACGGTGATCACGCCGGCCAGCAGCCCGAGCGCGATCCCCAGGCCGAGGGTGAGCGCATCGACCTGGGAGACCCGGGCCTCCGAATCGCCGAAGAAATCCTCGGCATCACTGAGCCGTCCCCTGGGCACCACGACCAGCACCCGGTCGCCGGGTTGCAGGACGAGGTCGTCGGTGGCCAGCATGTCGAGGTCACCGCGGCGCACCCGGGTGATGACTCCGGAGAGGTTCTCCCGCACGTTGATCTCGCCGATGCTCAGCCCCAGCAGGTGCGGGTTGGATACCACGAACCGCCGAAAATCTACATCGCGCCGATTCTCCGTGAGACTGGTCCGGGACCGTTGCCCCAGGAATTCAATGGCCTTGTCAACGTCATCGGGCATGCCCACCACCAGCACCAGATCGCCGTGCCGCAGGTGGTCCTCCGGGCTGGCTACCCGCATCTGGCCTTTCCGCCGCAGATAGCTCATCCGCACCTTGGTGGGCCATCCGGGCACCTCGCCGATGGGGGTGTCGTGCGTCACATCTGCGCTGATCGCGGTGATGCCGGCCTCAGCCATCGACACATTGTCACGGCGCCCTGGCCAGTGCTTGGTGGCCACCATGGCGACGATGATCATGGCCACCACGACGCCGGTGGGATAGGAGACGGCATAGCCCACCAGGGTGTCGGCATCACCTCCGGTTGCTCTGCGCGCGGCGTCGATGGCGGGTGAGGTGAGCACGCCGGCATACATTCCGGCAACATGCGCCGGACTGAGCCCCACCAGCTTGCCCGCCACCACGCCGAATCCGGCCATCGCTCCCAGCCCCAGGATGCCGGCGACCATCAGCGACCACTGGCGGCGCAGGTCGGACATGAAGGTGGAGCCGGCGCCCAGACCGACGCAGTAGCAGAACAGCACCACCCCGAGCGATTTCACCAGGTCCAGATTCTCGCCGAGCCGCGGGCTCAGCATACCGACCAGCAGGCCCATGAACAGGGCACCGGCAGCACCGAAGCGCAGCGGGCCGAAGGGAATCTGCCCGAACAGCGCGCCGAGGGCGAGCACACCCATAATCGTCACGAGTGGGTAGGACGCGAGGAAGCCGATCACCAGAATCTCCTGTGCTTGACCCGATGATCCTATGGCTGCGCCGCCCTGGGATGTGCTCGCCGTGCTGGTTGACCTCCCAAGTCGGGGTTTCGGGTTCTCGGTGTGGAGGCTTGATCTCGCGCAATGTTGGAATCAGGCTTAAGTTATAGGCAGTGGCACTGGAAGAAGCCAGGGCAATATGCAGAAGAACACTCAAGAGCACAGGTCGCGGCAAGCCGCCCATCACCGTTGACGGGATGATCGCCGCTGACGGGATGATCGCTCCACGACTGCCGGGAGGGCCAATGATTCTCGAAGTGAGTTCCACATGATCGTCACCGTCACGCCCAACCCGAGCCTGGACCGTTCGGCCAGCCTCGGCGGGCCGATCGTGCGAGGACAGGTGCATCGCCTCGAACAGATCTCCACCGTCGCCGCCGGAAAGGGAGTCAACATCTGCCGTGCACTGCACGGCGCTGGCCTGCAGTGCCTGGCAGTCGTCCCGGCGCCGCAGCACGATCCGCTCCTGGCCGGTATGAGCGAATCCGGACTGCCCTGCAGTGCGGTGCCCATCGCAGAACCGGTTCGCACGAACCTCACCGTCACCGAACCCGACGGCACCACCACGAAGTTCAACGCTCCGGGCGCATCGATTGACCCAGACGAAAGATCCCAGCTCGAGAATGCCGTGCTCGAGGCTGCCCAGGACGCCGAGTGGGTGGTGCTCACAGGCTCCCTGCCACCGGGGCTGCCCGATGACTGGTATGCCCACATGGTCACCAGGCTGCGCCCCAGCGGCGCCAAGATCGCCGTGGACACCTCCGATGCACCGCTGCGTGCCCTGGCCCAGGCCCTCCCGCAGTCCGCTCCCGATCTCGTGAAACCCAATTCGGTCGAGTTGGCCCAGATCTGCGGAGGCGACGGTCCCGAGCTCGAACAGGCCGCTTCGCGCGGTGATCTCGGACCTGTCACCGACTTGGCCCGCACCTTGGTCGCCAAGGGCATCGCCATGGCGATGGTCACCCTCGGCGGTGCCGGAGCCCTGCTCGTCACACCCGAGGAAGCTTGGTATGCGGTCGCCGGGCCGATCGAGGTTCGTTCCACGGTGGGTTCCGGAGACTCCTCCCTGGCGGGACTGCTGATCGGTCTCACGACGGGCGCCGGGCTCGGGGAGTCCCTGCGCGCCGCCGTCGCCTGGGGCACCGCCGCCGCGGCGCTACCAGGTTCCACCATCCCGCTCCCCACCCAGGCCGGCCAGGTACCGGTCCGCCTCACACGCTGCTGAGCTCCACGCTTCTGAATTCCACACGGTGTGAATCACGAGAGGACCACTGCAATGTCCGAATCACTCATCGAGCCGAGGCTGGTCGCCCTAGACGTGGACCTGGGACCCACCAAGAGTGACGTCATCACAGGCCTCGCGAATCTGGTCGCAGATGCAGGACGCGCCGAGGCCGAAGGGCTGGCACGAGATGCGCTGGCCCGCGAGGACAAATTCGCCACTGGCATGCCCGGGCATTTTGCCATCCCGCACTGCCGTTCGACTGCCGTCACACGCTCCTCGCTCGGGTTTGCCAGGCTGAGTGATCCGGTGGACTTCGGTGCACCGGATGGACCCGCCGACATCGTCTTCCTGATAGCCGCCGACGAGGCCGGTGGGGAGGAGCACATGAAGCTGCTCACCCGGCTCGCGCGGGCGATGGTGAAGAAGGACTTCGTCGAGTCGCTTCGTCAGGCCCCCGATGCTGATGCGATCGTCTCGCTGGTCCGCGGCGTCGTGGAACCTGGCGCAGCCGCACCAGACCACCGGCCGGGGGGAGCGGCGGCCTCCGCAGAAGACAGCGCACAATCGGCTGAACCAGCCGCGAGGGCCACCGGGCATGCCGACGGCGTGCGTCATATCGTCGCCATCACGGCCTGCCCCACCGGGATCGCGCACACCTACATGGCCGCCGACTACCTCACCGAGGCTGGCAAGAAGGCAGGGGTCGACCTGCAGGCCGAGCCGCAGGGCTCCAGCGGCTACAGCCCGCTTCCGGCCGAGACCATCGCCGCAGCTGATGCCGTCATCTTCGCCACCGATGTCGGCGTCAAGGGACGCGACCGCTTTGCCGGCAAGCCGGTCATCGAGTCCGGAGTCAAGAGGGCCGTCAACGAACCCGACGCCATGGTCGCCGAGGCGTTGGCAGCCATCGACGATCCGCAGGCGCACCGCGTGCATGCCACGGGCTCGTCCGAATCGGCCGCCGAGGCCGGATCGCAACTCGGCTGGGGCAAGCGCATTCAGCAGTCGCTGATGACCGGCGTGTCCTACATGATCCCCTTCGTCGCGGCAGGCGGCCTGCTCATCGCACTGGGCTTCCTGTTCGGGGGCTACGAGATCGCCAACGACGGCACAAACATCGCGCTGCACAACAGCTTCTGGAATCTGCCGGCCCCCACCGCGCATGCGCTGGCCGGATCGGCACTGATGACCTATATCGGCGCGGTGATGTTCGCAGTCGGCCAGGCGGCATTCGGCTTCCTGCTGCCCGCCCTCGGCGGCTACATCGGCTTCGGCCTTGCCGAACGGCCGGGCATCGTGCCCGGATTCGTCGGTGGCGCCGTGGCAGGTCTCACCGGCGCAGGCTTCCTCGGCGCCATCGTCGGCGGCCTGATCGGTGGCCTGGTGGCCTACTGGTTCACCACCCTGCATCCGCCGCGCTGGCTGGCCGGCCTGATGCCGGTGGTGATCATCCCGCTGGTCGGCTCGATCGTCACCGGCGGCCTGATGTATGTGGTCCTCGGACGCCCGATCGCGGCGCTGATTGGCTGGCTCAACCAGGGATTGTCCTCCATGACCGGGGCATCGGCCATCGTGCTGGGCATCATCTTGGGTCTCATGATGTGCTTCGACCTCGGTGGCCCGGTCAACAAGACCGCCTATCTGTTCGCCACGACGAATCTGAATGTGGCCAACACAGGTTCACTCAAGGTGATGGCGGCCGTGATGGCCGCCGGCATGGTGCCCCCGCTGGCCCTGGCTCTTTCCACGGCCATCCGGCCCAAGCTCTACACCCCCGCCGAACGGGAGAACGGCACGGCCGCCTGGTTGCTCGGCGCGTCGTTCATCTCTGAGGGAGCCATACCCTTCGCGGCCGCCGATCCGCTGCGCGTCATCCCGTCGATGATGGCAGGCGGTGCCGTCACAGGGGCTCTGTCCATGGGCCTGGGTGCCACGTCGAAGGCCCCGCACGGCGGCATCTTCGTCTTCTTCGCCATCGGCAATCTGTGGGCATGGGTGCTCTCCATCGTCGTGGGGACGGTGGTCGCCGCCCTCGTGGTGACGACATTGAAGGGCGCTGCCCAGAAGTCCAAGGCGCATGATGCGGAGGCAGGTACCGACCCCGTCCCCGCCTGAACCGGCACGTCTGATAGCTGAAGGGGGGGGGGGGGGGGGGGGGGGGGGCGCCCCCCCCGCGGGGGGGGGGGGGGGGGGGGGGGGGGGGGGGGGGGGGGGGGGGGGGGGG
>NZ_JBDNTB010000073.1:0-10417 GCF_047719395.1 Propionibacterium sp. | reverse complement strand
CCTCGAGGACGTCCTAGGCTTCCAGGTGGCGGGGCCTGACCGCCCCCCGGGCACCCGCGGGCCCCCCCGCGGGGGGGGGCGCCCGGAGTGTCCACGGGCATCGTCATGACCGGATCACCTGGAATTCACGAGGCGGAACGGACCGTCGCGATCGCGCTGGCAACCTGGTTCACATTGTCTGGATTCAACGCCGCGACGCAGATCCGACCGGCATCGGTTCCATAGATGTGCTGCTCGTGACGCAGCAGGTGCATCTGCTCCTTGCTGAGCCCGCAGTAGCTGAACATGCCGGCCTGGGCGTTGACGAAGTCCATATCGGTGATGCCTGCGGTGTGCAGGCCGTCGACCAGGGCAGCGCGCATCGACTTGATGCGCTCCCGCATCCCGGTCACCTCGTCCTCCCACTGAATCCGCAGCTGAGGGTCGGTGAGGATTTCCGTCACGACCTTGGCTCCGTGCATGGGCGGGGTCGAGTAGTTCTCACGCGCCGCAGTGCAAATCCGGCTGCGCACCCGCTCGGCCTCCTCGGCATCGGTACACACGAAGTGCACCGCGCCGATGCGCTCGCCGTACAGTGAGAAGTTCTTCGAGAAGGAGCTCGACACGGCGAAGTTCAGGCCAGCGGCGGTGAGTCGCCGGATGGTGTCTGCGTCCTCGTCCAGCCCATCGCTGAATCCCTGGTAGGCCATGTCGATGAGCAGCATGAGGTGCCGGTCGCGGATCACCTCAGTTGCGGCGTCCCACTGCTCGCGGCTGAGGTCGTAGCCGGTGGGGTTGTGACAGCACTCGTGCATCACGACGAGTGTGCCCGGCTCGGCAGCCCGCAGATCCGAGAGCAGGCCATCGATGTCGACGCCGTGCGCGGCAGCGTCGTAGTAGGCGTAGCTGCTGACCGTGTATCCCGCGTGCTTCAGCAGGGCAATGTGATTGGCCCAGGTGGGTGAACTCACCAATGCCGCGTGATTGGGGGAGGTGGCCGCGTAGACGTCTGCCGCCAACGTGAGGCCACCGGTGCCACCAAGCGACTGCGCAGTGACGATCCGGCCCTCTGCGATGGCCGAGGAGTCAGCGCCGAAGACCATCTTGCGGGCCTCGGTGTTGTACTCGGGCAGGCCGTCCATCGGGGGATAGGTGCGGGGGAAGCGTGCCTGGTCGAGCCGCGCTTCCGCCTCGTACACGCTGCTGAGCAGCGGAACCTTGCCATCCGCGTCCTGGTACATGCCCACACCCAGATTCACCTTGTTCGAAGCGGTGTCGCGGTTGAATTGGTCGGTGAGCCCGAAGATGGGGTCTTTCGGCGTGGCTTCCAGGCCGGCGAACAATGACATGGTTGAGTGTCCCTTCTCGTCCGCTCGATGGTAGCGGCTCACAGGCACAGAATGTGTACGGCAACCTGCCGCTCGGGCAGGATCCTGTTGCCGCAGTGAGAGTTTTCAGGCGGATGAGCATTCGAACCGGCATCCGGGGCGCGGACACTGATCGAGGCGGGCCGACGAGAGCCTCCCGATTCGCGGCTGAGCCGACAGATTTGTGGGGGCCAGCGAGGTCATTTTCGCTGTTGGCCTGCCCATTGGCGCGACAAATCCCTTGATCACGTTGGAAGATGGGGGCGTGGGTCAGCAGTGGTCGCTGGCCGCAGATGAATTCGAAAGGACGACACGTGATCCCTCGCGAGCAGCCGGGTCCGATCCTCAATGGTCTGCCGACAAATCTGCCGGACACTGACAGCGAAGAGACCCAGGAGTGGGTCGACTCGCTTGACGGCCTGATCGATGCCGGGGGGCGCAACCGGGCGCGGTACGTCATGCTCAAGCTCAACGAGCGGGCACGCCAGCGCCGGATCGGTGTGCCGTCCTTCACCTCGACTGACTATGTGAACACGATCCCGCATTCGCGAGATGCTCCCTACCCGGGCGACGAGCCTCTGGAGGAGCGGATCCGCCACATGCTGCGGTGGAACGCGGCGGTCACGGTGCATCGTCAGCAGCGCCCAGGTGTGGGGGTCGGCGGGCACATCGCCACCTATGCCTCTGCGGTGCAGCTGTACGAGGTGGGCATGAACCACTTCTGGCATGGCAAGGATCATCCGACCGGCGGTGACCAGATCTATTTCCAGGGCCATGCCAGCCCCGGCATGTACGCCCGGGCCTTCCTCGAGGGCAGGCTCACCGAGAAGGATCTCGACGGGTTCCGCCAGGAGTACTCACGCCCGATGGGCGGACGTGGCCTGCCGAGCTATCCGCATCCTCGCCGGATGCCCGACTTCTGGGAATTTCCCACCGTCTCGATGGGCATCGGGCCGAGCAATGCGGTGTACCAGGCGCAGTTCAACCGTTATCTGGAGAACCGCGGCATCAAGGACACCAGCGGCCAGCACGTCTGGGCCTTCCTCGGCGACGGCGAGATGGACGAGCCTGAGGCACGCGGTTCCCTCCAGCTGGCGGCCAACGAGGGGCTGGACAACCTCACCTTCGTCATCAACTGCAATCTGCAGCGTCTCGACGGCCCGGTGCGCGGCAACGGCAAGATCATCCAGGAACTGGAGTCCTTCTTCCGTGGTGCCGGGTGGAATGTCATCAAACTCATCTGGGGCTCCAACTGGGACCCGCTGCTCGACGCCGACACGGACGGCGCCCTCGTGAACTTGATGAACACCACCAGCGACGGTGACTACCAGACCCTGAAGGCCAACGACGGGGCCTATGTGCGCGAGCACTTCTTCGACAAGGATCCCCGCACTGCCGCGATGGTGCATGACTGGACCGACGATCAGATCTGGCAGCTGCGCCGCGGCGGACATGACTATCGCAAGATCTTTTCCGCCTACCAGGCGGCCACTGAATTCACCGGTGGACCGACGGTGATTCTGGCGCACACGATCAAGGGTTATTTCCTGGGTACTCATTTCGCCGCGCGCAATGCCACCCACCAGATGAAGAAACTGGCCCTGGATGACCTCAAGGGCCTGCGTGATCGTTGCGAAATCCCGATCACCGATGCCCAGCTGGAGGCCGATCCCTATCTGCCACCGTATTTCCGTGAGCCCGACAATTCTGACGCCATGGAATACATGTTCGAGCGCCGCCGCGAACTGGGCGGTTTTCTGCCTGAACGCCGCACCACGGGCAAGAAACTGCATCTTCCGGACGACAAGTCCTACAGGGGCGGGCGCAAGGGCTCAGGTCATCAGAAAATCGCCACCACAATGGCTTTCGTGCGAATCCTCAAAGACCTCATGAGGGACAAGGACTTCGGGCCGTTCGTGGTGCCGATCATTCCCGATGAGGCGCGCACCTTCGGAATGGATTCGTTCTTCCCGACGATCAAGATCTACAACCCCAACGGCCAGAAATACACGCCGGTGGATCACGACCTCATGCTGAGTTACCGAGAGGCGACCAACGGCCAGATCTTGCACATGGGCATCAACGAGGTCGGCTCTGTGGGGGCTTGGACGGCGGCAGCCACCAGCTATGCCACGCACGGTCAGCCGATGGTGCCGATCTACATCTTCTATTCGATGTTCGGTTTCCAGCGCACCGCCGATTTCATGTGGGCCGCGGCCGATCAACTCGCCAAGGGCTTCTACCTCGGGGCGACAGCAGGGCGCACTACGTTGACCGGCGAGGGCACCCAGCACATGGACGGCCATTCTCCGCTCATCGCCAGCACCAACACCGGTGTGGTGAGCTATGACCCTGCCTATGCCTACGAGATCAGCTACATCGTCCAGGACGGCCTGCGGCGCATGTATGGCGACGATCCAGAGGATGTTGCCTTCTACCTCACCGTGTACAACGAGCCGATGGTGCAGCCGCCCGAGCCTGAGAATGTCGATGTCGAGGGAATCCTCAAGGGCATGTACCTGCTCAAGGAGGGCAGCATGGAGGGCGTCAACCCCGACGCCCGTCGCGCACAGCTGCTCGCCTCCGGAGTCGGTGTGCCGTGGGCCCTGGAGGCCCAGGAGCTCCTCAAGAAGGACTGGGGCGTCGTCGCCGATGTGTGGAGCGTCACCAGCTGGGGTGAACTCCGCACTGACGGGATGCGCTGCGACCAACAGTCCTTCCTCTACCCGGGGATGGGAACCGAGGTTCCCTATGTGACTCAGCGGTTGCAGGGCCGTCCCGGGCCCGTGCTCGCGACAAGCGATTACATGCGCGCGGTGTCCGATCAGATCCGCGAGTGGGTGCCGACCGACTATGTGACCCTCGGCGCAGACGGTTTCGGTTTCTCCGACACCCGGCCTGCGGCGCGCCGGGAGCTGCACATCGACGCCGTGTCGCTGGTCGTCCGCACTCTGCAGACTCTGGCAAAGCGCGGTGAGCTGCCCGAGGATTGGGCCGTGAAGGCCGCCGATCAGTACGGCCTTCTGGATGTGCATGCCACCGACATCGACACGGCCGGCGGCGAATCCTGAGGCCCGATTCCCGTTGTCACGGGCACCCGTTCGCTGTGGCCGTAGCGACTCGATGACGCACCGGGTAGGACTCCGCCGGGCGGATGTGGTGAAGTAGATACATGGTAGGTAAGTCGGGCAGGGCATCTGCCTCAGTGGGGGGAGTAGAACAACTCAAGCTGGAACAGGGTGACGTCGTACAGGAACTCGGCTGGGACGAGGATGTCGACGAGGATCTCAGGGCCAGCATCATGGACGCCATCGACGGCGATCTCGTCGAAGACGTCGTCGAGGCGGTGGACACCGTGCTGCTGTGGCAGCGCAATGACACCGATGTGGCGGATTCCTTGGTCGATGCACTCGTCGATCTCAGCGACGACGGGCAGATCTGGTTGCTGACGCCGAAGATCGGGCGTCCGGGTTATGTCACGCCGACCGATCTTTCAGAGGGTGCTGAAGTCGCCGGTTTGGCGCTGACGAGCGGCGCCGATGTCTCGGCGGATTGGCAGGCACGCAAGGTGGTGCGTACGCACAGTCGGCACTGAGTCATACACTGCGCTGCGTCGGCGGGTGAGGTTTGCACCCGAGCACACGACGAGCGGCAGGCGGACACGAACAGCAAGATCCTGCGCGGCTGCGTCTCGTGTAGCGCGCCGCTGGTAGAAGATCCGGCGTCATGAACATTCGGCCCTCATCGTGAGCACTGACTCGCGGTGAGGGCCTTGTCATGCCCGGACCTGGAGAGCTCAGGGGCCTCCGCGGAATTGATGGGCAATTGATGTCGACAAGACTTGAGTCTCATAGACTCATGGTGGAATAATTCAAGTTGAGCCTTGGTTGCTCAAGGTGTACGCAGGGTCCAGGGATCCTGCGAAGACAACTGAACGATGAAGCGTGGCTGCGAGTGCGGCCACGCAGCGCGATTCGAGGAGCAAACAATGAGCACGATTCTGTACAACCCATTCCACGAGATTGATCGGATGCTGGACCAGGTGACCAAGACGGCCACAGGTGAGTCCCGGTTGATGCCGCTCGACCTGTTCCGTGACGGTGATGTCTACGTGGCGAAGATGGACCTGCCGGGTGTTGACCCCAGCTCGATCGACATTGATGTGGATGATCGCACCCTGAGCATCAGGGCCGAGCGCAAGTCCGATGAGATCCGCCGCGACGACGAGAGTCATTGGGTGAGCCGCGAGCGCAGTTACGGCGCTTTCGCCCGTCAGCTCACTCTCGGCACCGGCCTCGACCTGGCTCATATCAGTGCCGACTACACCGATGGTGTCCTGTCCCTGACCATCCCGATTGCCGAAGAGGCAAAGCCTCGCAAGATCTCGGTGACATCCGGTCAGAAGCACGAGCCCATCGAGGCCGCTGGCACCGATGAGCCCGGCGACGAGGTTCCTCAGGCCACTGAGAACCAGCCGCAGACAGTTACTGCCTGACACGACGCTCCTGCTCGAGAGAGCTCGACAGATGAGTAGCTGAACCGTGACACCCGCCACCAGTCACCCGGTGGCGGGTGTTGTCCTGTCCGGGCAGTTGGGCACTGGCTGGCCTGTCCGTGAGACGTGGCTGGCGGGTGACTCCCGGCTCGGCACTGTTCCTTCCACAAGGCCTCTTGCCGCGCTGACCTGGGGCTGCGCACCGGGCTCATCGTGGGTATCAATCACCTGGTGACGTGGGTTGCCGCTAGACTCTTCTGCGCCGGGCGCATAGCTCAGTCGGTCAGAGCGCGTGCCTTACAAGCACGATGTCGGCGGTTCGAGCCCGTCTGCGCCCACCAAATGGTCGTTGTTCAAACCGGCGACCTGACCGGTTTGATTTCCCGTTTCAACAGCTCGTTGCCGTGTGGTGGCGAGCTGTTGTACTTCCGGGTCGAAGAGGATGTTGAAGGGCTCGCCGGGCTGGCCGTCGATGTGGTTGTCGTCCTGGACGTAGAGCTTGTCGAAGAACGCTTGGTTGGCGATCCGCCGGAGCGAGTCGTCGATGCTCATGTAGAGCTTGTGGCAGTCGCCGGCGAGCTTCAAACAGTCGTCGAGGTGAGCTTTGGCCTGGTCGTATTCGATGTCGCCCGCTTCGATCTGGGCGTCGAGGAACGCCATGCGCCTTTCGATCTTGTCCTGCTCCTCCTTCATCAGGTCCAATGGCACGGCTCCTTCGAGGTGGGCGTGCAGGAGTTTGGTGCGTCGATCGTTGAGGTCGTGGCGTTCGGCGAGGTAGGTGCCGCGTTCGCGCTTTGAGGTTTCGTGGAGCCGGTCGAACTCAGCGGTGATCAGCTCCCGGAGTGCGGTCACGATGTGTTCTGGTATCTGGATGTGCTGGTAGTAGTCCTCGACGGCCGTCTCCACATCGGGCACGAACATGGCCTGCCGCTGGCAGTTGGTTCTCTTGGAGTGCCTGCCGGCGCAGATGAAGTAGGGGTAGATGACGCCCTGACGGCTTCTCGCATTGGTCAGGATGAGTCGGGAGCCGCACTCCCCGCAGTACACGCTGCCTTTGAGATAGTGGTCGTGGGCTTGGGTCTTTTCCCCGGACACCTGGTGGGCGTTGAGCACCGCCTGGACCCGGTACCACACTTCGGTGGCGACCAGTGGCTCGTGCAGCCCGTCGTAGCTCGCGCCACGGAACGATACCTGACCCTTGTAGTACGGGTTGGTGAGCATCCGGTGGACGGTGGAGAGGGCTGGCGGCCTGGCGGGCCGCTTGGGCGTGGGCGTGGTGGTCAGGCCCCGGTCGATGAGTTCCTCCCGGAGGGTGATGGTCGAGTAGTTGCCGGTGGCGTACGCCTCGAACGCCCACTTGACCAGGACCGCCCGGTCGGGGTCAGGCTCCACGACGCGCATTTCGCGACCCAGCTCGTCGCGCTTGGTGACGTTGAGGTAGCCGATGGGGGCTTTGCCGTTGGTGCCGCCCGCCTTGGCCTTCTGGCTCATGCCCTTGGCCACTTCGTTGGCGAGGTTGCGGCTGTAGAACTCGGCGATGGTGGACATGATGCCGTGCACCAACATCCCGGAGGGGGTCTCGTCGATGTTCTCGGTGGCGGACACGAGGATGACCCCGGCCTCTTTCAGGGCGAGATGGATGGTCACGTCGTCGGCCCGGTTGCGGGCGAGCCGGTCGATCTTGTGCACGATGCAGTAGGCGACGTGGTTCTTCCTGACGTACTCGATCATGCGCAGCAGTTCGGGCCGGTCGGCCTTGCGAGCGGATTCCCCGGCGTCGATGAACTCCTCGACGATGACGGCGTCCAGGTCGCGGGCCTTGCGCATGGTGGCCTCGCGCTGGGCGGGGATCGAGAAGCCCTCGTCCCGGCCTCCGCGTTCGGCCTGCTCCTTGGTGGAGACCCGCAGGTAGGACACGGCCAGGCAGGTGGTCTCGCCGATGTAATCGAGGTCCTGGGCGGCTGGCGGAGCGATAGCAGTGGTGGTGGTCATGGGTCGCGTTTCCTTCCCCAACAGCGGGGCCAACGCGAGCGGCATGGGACCGCTTGCGCGGTGCGGCTCGTTAGGAAACATGACCCGGAACACGCCCCGTGGGGTGGTTCCTTCGTATTGCCCGAAGGCTCAACATGACTGCGCACCACGGCCACACCGGAGCGTGGCCGCTGGCTTGGTACGTCTACGATTCTACCGGGTTGCCCGGATTCTGCCCAGAGCCGGACTCGCGGTGCTGCTCGGCTTGGGTGCGGGCGAGGGCCATGGTGACGAACAGTTGAGCGAGCCGGTGCAGGTCCGGGGACTCGCGCAGCTTCGCTTCAATCCGGTAGTCGCGCATCCGCTCCGGCGGAGCCTTTCCCTCCTCGTTCATCGGACTTCTCCTGTCTGGGGGTCCACGCCTGCGTAGAAGGCGTCTTCGGCCTTCTGACGCTTGTTCACTTCGTCGATGACGAAGCGCACGAAGTCCTCGTCCCGGTCGCCGATCGGCGTCTCCTCGACGGGTGCAGCGGCCTCCTCGCCGGGCCAGCTGGTCTGACGGGTGGGACGGTCGCGGTCCAATCGTGTGCCGGAGGTCGCGACCCATTCGCGCAGGCGCTGGCGGGAGTCGGCGAAGTCGCGATGCCATCCCAATGGGGCGGCGGCGTTCTGCTCGGCATCATAGGCCGCCAGCCAGCTCAGGTGGAGGGCGGAGAGTTCCCAGACCAGTTCGGGATGCCGGTGCCACATCGGCGGGATCACGCTGGCCGCCAGCCCGTAGGTGTGGCGCAGCCAGTCCACCCACCGGTTCAGCTCCAGCAGCTCAGCCTCCAGATCAGTTGACGTGAGGAGGTTCCAGTTGATCGGGTGCGGCGGGTCCGGTAATCCGGGCTGCGGGTCGAAGGCGTCCTGCTCGTCGGGAGACTCGGCGTCGGGAGTGAAATCGTCGTCGCTCATGATGATTCCTCACAGTCCGATGCCTGGAGTGCGGCGCTCCGGGCCGGGGCGCTCAGAACTGTGGGAGCTGACGGCATCACGGGCGACCCCATCCTGGCTGGCCGCGTTTTGTCTGAGTGTGCGGTCCACGTCGTAGCGTGTGCGCGCCAGATCGTGTCCGAGGCGAGTGGCGACGAACTCCTCGCCCGCGAACCGCTGCCCGTCGCGCTCGTAGGAGTACTCGCGCACGCGTCCGTTGGCGATGATGCTGTCGCCCTTGGCCAGCCTCGCGTAGCCCTGTTCGGCCGTAGTTTTGAACGCCACTAGATCGTGGTAAGTGGTTTCCAGCTTCGTGAACGACTGGTCTTCCTCGCGCCGGTAGTGCTCGACGCCGAGCTTGAAGTAGAGCCGGGCGTCGCCCTTCTCCGTGTATGCCAGCTGAGGGTCGGAGGCCACGAAACCGGCCACCGCCTGCTGCGTCTGAATCCCCGCCATGAGTCCTGCTCCCTATCTGGTCGCGCAGCCCGTGATTCGGGTTGCTGTGCCAGACAGGTGGGCGCGCGCCACCGGGGCGTCAGCCGCGTCGCAGCAGGGCTTCGATCTCTGCCCGGTCGGTAGTGAGCTGTGCGGCGTCGGAGCGTTTGGGCCAGGGGTGCAGGTCGGTGATGATGGGCGGGGCGGAGCGCAGCAGGATGATGCCGGTGCCGAATGGGAGGCGTCGGATGCGGTCGGGCGGCAGGATCGGGACGCGGCGGATGGAGCGCTGGTTGGAGCGGCTGCCGTGGTCGCCGAGGGTCACGCTGTCGGTGTATTCGTCGCGTTCGCCGATGAGGTTGGCGATGTCTTGGAGGTCGCGGGAGCCGGAGGCTCCGCCGAGGATGACTTTGACGATGGCCGCGTCCCAGATCGCTGAGGCTTGGTGCTCGTTCCACCGGTCACGCGCCTGGGACAAGGACTGCAAGACGGGCATGGTGGTGATCCCGGAGCCGCCTCCTTCCGCCATCAGCGTCGGCAGCGAGGGCAGGGGTGCGAGGTTGGCGATCTCGTCCAAGGCGAGCAGTAGGGGTGGGTCGAGTCTTGTGCCGGGTGAGCGGGCGGCCATTCGCCGCGCGGTCTCGATCAGGTCCTCCACCAAGGCGGCGACGAGGGCGGCGGAGGCTCCCGCGCCGCTGCCGGTGGCCAACAGGAAGAGCGTGCCCTTGTTGTGGATAAAGGTTTCAGGCTCGAAGCTCTCACCGACATCCGGTGATACGGCGTCGAGCACCCGCGGGTCGGCCAGCGAGCCGAGGGCGAGGGAGACGCCTTGCCAGATGGAGTCGCGGGTGCGCGGGTCGGAGTCGATCATCGCCTGCAAGGACTCTGCCCACCCGGTCGCCGCCTGGGGTGAGGCGTTGAGGATGGCCACCGCTTCGGCGGCGGCCACGGGGTCGAGGGTCCAGCGGAACAGTTCGGCCGGGGTGCGATGGTCGATGGCCGCCGCGTGCAGGAGGGCTTGGAGCGCCGACCGGGTTTTGCCTTCCCAGAAGCCGCCGGACTCGACGCCGCCGGAGGACAGGCCGGTTCCGGCGGCGCGCCCGGGGGGGCGGCTCCTCGCGGGCTGCCGGGTGGGGGAGGCCCCGCTCGGCGCCCCCCGCACCCCCCCCGGGCCCGCCTCGGGCCCATCGGGGGG
>NZ_JBDNTB010000072.1:0-10855 GCF_047719395.1 Propionibacterium sp. | reverse complement strand
GAGGGAGGCCTTGCGGGGCGGGGGCGGCCCCCGACCCCCCCGGCGCGCGGGGCCTCACCCCCACACCCCCGGGGCGGGCCACAGCCCGCGCCCGCCCCCGCCCCCCCGGGGGGCGGGCCAGCCCGATCGTGGGCCACTGATCTTCTTCACCGGCTGCGCGGGCGGCTACTTCGAGGTGGAGACCTCCAGGAAGACCATCGAGGTCTTCGAACATCTCGGCTACCAGGTGATCGTGCCCAAGCAGGGTTGCTGCGGGTTGGCCGAACAGTCCAACGGCCTGTTCAACGGCGCCCGGGCCAAGGTACGCAAGCTGTGCGAGGACCTCACCGCCGCCGGCAGGGAACCCACCATCGTCTCCAGCTCCGGCTCATGCGTCGGTATGGTCAAGCACGAGGCGCACGAGATCATGGGCGTCAACGATCCCGTCGTGACCGAGGTCGGTGCCCGGATGCGTGAGACCTGCGAGTTCCTGCTGGACCTCTACGACCAGGGCGATCTGCCGACCGACTTCGAGCACATCGACATCAAATTCCTCTACCACGCGCCCTGCCAGCTCAAGGCGCAGGGCATGGGCATGCCGGCCATCCGGTTGATGGAGCTGGTGCCCGGCGTGGAGGTCGTCGAATCGGGGGAGAACTGCTGCGGTATCGCAGGCACCTACGGCCTGAAGAAGGAGAAGTTCGACGTCGCCCAGGCGGTCGGCAAGCCCTTGTTCGAGAAGGCGAGGGCCGTCAACCCGCGGCTGGCGATCTGCGACACCGAGACCTGCCGCTGGCAGATCCGATCCGGTTCAGGGGTTCCCACGGCGCACCCGATCCACGTGATCCACGCCGCCTACGGCCTCTCGGACATCTACTCGCGCACCGTCTGAATCGCCTGGACTGACCGTCAGCGCGCTCGATACGAGCCGTGGCGGCGGCCTCAGTTCCGGAATTCCGGGGACCGGGGACTCGCGCCGGCCCCCGAATTGCCGCTGCGCTAGCGCAGGGCGAGCACCGCGTTGGCGGTCTGCAGGTCGACGATGAGATCGGTCATCACCCTGGCACGCAGTGCCGCCAGCAAGGGCGCGGCCTTGCCCGCTCCGGAGACAACGCAGATGCGCCTCGGGATGCTGCGCAACTGCGTGGGCGTCGGCCCAGACGCCCTGGCGTTGAGGGCGATGTCGGCCCAGCTGCCGTCACTGCGCAGCAGGATGGTGCACACATCGCCCACCACGTGGTCCTGCGCCAGGCCGGTGCGTTCGCCATCGTCGAGATAGCCCGACGAGTAGACATGCGAGGGCAATTCGCTGGTGAAGGAGCCCACGCTGAACACCGCCAGTTCGCACTGCTCCTGTATCGCCCTCACCCGGGTGATGGACCGCTCCCGCCACAGTGCCTCGCGGGTACTCGTGTAGTCGAAGAAGGCGGGCACCGGGAACAGGATCGATTCGGCCTCGAATGCCCTGGTGAAGCGGGACATGATGTTCGAGACGTAGTCGATGCCGGTGGTCCGGTCGTTCGCGGCGCCATTGAGCTGCACCATCGTGCAGCCTGAGACGCGCTTCGACACCAGATGATTCGCCACGGCGGCGAGCGTGGTGCCCCAGGCCAGGCCCACGGTCATGTTGTCCTGAATGGCATCGGTGATGAAATTGACCGCCACCTTCGACACGCGATCCAACCGGGCGACTTCGCTCACCGAGTCGCGCATCGTGACGATGTGGGTGCGCACCCCGAAGCGCTTCTCGAAGCCGGATTCCAGCCGCGAGGACGATTCGTCCGGAGCATTGAGAGTGATCCTCACCAGGCCGGTTTCACGGGCCTGCTTGAGGTGACGGGAGACAGTGGAACGGGAGACATCGAGTTGCCGGGCAATGGCCTCCATCGATTCGCCCTGGATGTAGTACAGCAGAGCTGCGCGATACAGCTCGTTGTCATGCGCCACTGTGCTCCCCGTTCTCGCGTCGCCCCAGTCTAGGGGAGGATCTTCTCAGTCCTCCCGGCCCACTTCAGGGGCGCAACGCCGATGAGCCGCCCCACCCCAGTGCGTAAACTGTGAGGCCGTGCTCGACGTGCTCAGCGGATTCACCACCATCTGGGTGGTGATCGGTCTGGGGATGCTGCTCGCACAGCTGCGAGTGATGGACACAGCCGGCGAATTCGTGCTCAACAAGTTGTCCTTCACACTCGGCATGCCGGCCCTGATGTTCGTCACACTCTCCCACGCCGATGTGGCGCGCATCTTCTCCAAGAACGTCATCGTGGCGCTGGCCTCGGTGATCATCTCCGGTGGCCTCTACCTCGTGCTGGCGCGGATTCGCTGGCACCCGCATGCCGGGCACTCCGTGATCGGCGCGTTCTGCTCCTGCTATGTCAATGCGAACAACATGGGCCTGCCGATCGCCGCCTATGTCATGAAGGACACCTCCTGGGTGGCGCCCATACTGCTCATGCAGCAGGGCTTCCTGCAACCGATCGGGCTGAGCGTGCTCGACCTGTTGGAGACCAGGCACAGTGGCCGGACGGCATCCTGGATATCCAATGCGACGGTCCCGCTGCGCAATCCCATGACCATCGGTGTGCTGTCCGGTCTGGTGGTGAACCTTGCCGGGTTCAGGGTGCCGCAACTTGCCGAGAGCACTCTCTCGATGCTGGGCGGCCTGGCCGTGCCCTGCATGCTCATCGCCTACGGCATCTCGCTGCGCTGCGGCCCGAAGCTCCAGATGCGGCATTCCTCGGAGACGATCACGGTGAGCGCGATCAAACTCTTCGTCCAGCCGTTCGTTGCCCTTGCCTTCTGCCTGCTGCTCGGTGTGAATCGGGAGACCGCCCTGGCCGCGGTCGTGATGGCCGGCCTGCCCACGGCACAGAATGTCTTCGTGTTCTCCTCCCGCTATGCCACGGCGGAGGGCTTCGCGCGAGATGTCATCCTCGTCACGACGATCT
Organism: Propionibacterium sp.; assembly: GCF_047719395.1. NCBI lineage: Bacteria > Bacillati > Actinomycetota > Actinomycetes > Propionibacteriales > Propionibacteriaceae > Propionibacterium > Propionibacterium sp. Next base: position 7,928 of record NZ_JBDNTB010000072.1, on the reverse strand, counting down.
GCTCCATCGCCACCATCGCCGGTTTCGCCGCGCTGGTGCACGTCATCTGGTGATGCTCGCTGCTGGGTAGGCTTGACCAGTCATGACCCAGGACCGTGCAACCGCCGATGTCCGCGAACCGCGGATCGAATACGATCCGGCATTGCCGATCAGCGCCCACGTCGAGCAGATCTCCGAGCTGTTGGAGCACCACCAGGTGGTCGTCGTGGCAGGCGAGACCGGCTCGGGCAAGACCACCCAGATCCCCAAGATCTGCCTGCAGCTCGGCCGGCGCAGCATCGGGCACACCCAGCCCCGCCGGATCGCCGCGCGCACCGTCGCCGAGCGGCTGGCCGACGAGATGGCCGTGCCGCTGGGCGATGTGGTCGGCTACCAGGTGCGCTTCACCCGCCAGGCCGGACGCCAGACCAGGGTCAAGGTGATGACCGACGGCGTGATGCTGGCGGAGATCAACCACGACCGGCAGCTGCGGCGCTACGACACGATCATCATCGACGAGGCCCATGAGCGTTCGCTCAACATCGACTTCCTGCTGGGCTATCTCAAGCAACTGCTGCCCGCTCGGCCAGATCTCAAGGTGATCATCACCTCCGCCACGATCGACACCGAACGATTCGCCGAGCACTTCGCCGACCCGGAGGGACATCCGGCACCCATCGTCGAGGTGTCGGGGCGCACCTTCCCGGTGGAGGTGCGCTACCGGCCGATCGGGGGCGCGGAGGGTGACCAGGCCGATGACCAGGACGTCTCGGCAGCGATCGTGTCCGGCCTGCGCGAGCTCGCTGGCCGAGGCGATGTGCTCGTCTTCCTCTCCGGCGAGCGTGAGATACGCGAGGCGACCAGGGCGATCGAGGGCGCCCGCTTCCATGACACAGAGGTGGTGCCGCTGTACGCGCGGCTGTCCGCAGCCGAACAGCACCGGGTCTTCTCCTCGCACACCGGGCGTCGCGTGGTGCTGGCCACCAATGTGGCCGAGACCTCGCTCACCGTGCCGGGCATCCGCTGCGTCATCGACACCGGCCTCGCCCGCATCTCGCGCTACTCCTCGCGCACCAAGGTGCAACGGCTTCCCATCGAGGCCATCAGCCGGGCGAGCGCCGACCAGCGCGCCGGACGATGCGGGCGTGTGGCGCCTGGCGTGTGCCTCCGGCTGTACTCCGAGGAGGACTACCTGGCCCGCCCGGAATTCACCGAGCCGGAGATTCTGCGCACCAATCTCGCCTCGGTGATCCTGAGGATGGCCCAGGCCGAACTGGGCGACATCGTCACCTTCCCCTTCGTCGAACCGCCAGAGAAGGCACAAGTCACCGACGGCATCCGGCTGCTCGACGAGCTCGGAGCGCTCAAGGGCGGCGACAGGCGCCGTCCGCGGCTGACACCGGTGGGCCGTCAACTCGCCGCGCTTCCCATCGATCCGCGCCTCGGCCGGATGCTGGTCGAGGCAGGACGGCTCGGCTGCCTTCGCGAGATGGAGGTGATCGTCGCCTCGCTGGCCATCCAGGATGTGCGGGAACGCCCGGCCGACGAGCGCCAGAAGGCCGACCAACTGCATCGGCGTTTCTTCCACGACGCCGTCCTCGAGCCAGATTCCGCCACCGTTCCCTCCGTCACCAGCAACCCTGCCGAGCCGGCGCGCTACACCGTGCATGAGGGACGCGGTGGCGAATTCACCAAGGAGCCCCCCGATGAGGGCGGTGACATCTGGGCCATCTGGCGGCTGTGGTGCTATCTGCACAGGCAGCGAAAAGCCTTGTCAGGAAACCAATTCCGCCGCCGCTGCCGGCGGGAATACCTGAACTACATGCGAGTGCGCGAGTGGTCGGATCTACGCGCCCAGCTGCGCCGGGTGGACGACGACCTCAAGCTGCCCCGCAATCGGCAAGCTGCCACGGTGGATGCCGTGCTCACCGCCGTGCTTGCCGGGCTGCTGTCCCACGTCGGGTTGCAGGAGCAGGAGCAACCCAGGACCCACGATGCACATCGCGGGCGGCGGCGCCGCAAGGGGCCGCGGGAGTATCTCGGCGCCCGGGGAAGCCACTTCACGATCCAGCCTGGTTCCGCGCTGGCCTCGCACGGCCCGGAACTGGTGATGGCCGTCGAGCTGGTGGAGACCAGCCGGCTGTGGGCCCGTACCTGCGCCGAGGTGCAGGCGTCATGGATCGAACAGGTGGGCGCGCACCTGCTGAAGCACAACTACTCCGAACCGCACTGGTCCAGCAGCACCGCCGGGGTACTGGCCTACGAGAAGATCAGCCTCTACGGGGTGCCCGTCATCTCCGGGCGGCCGATCGACTTCGGGCGGATCGACCCCGTCGCGGCGCGCGACATCTTCATCCGCAGCGGCCTGGTCGAACAGGCCTGGGTGCCCGACGTGCGGCACGGAGACCATGGCTTCCTGGATCGGAATCGGCGTCTGATCGCACAGATCGAGGAGATGGAGGAGCGCACCAGACGCCGCGACCTGCTCGTCGACGACCAGACGATCTTCGACTTCTACGACGGCAGAATCCCCTCGCAGGTGCATTCCGGAGCCAGCTTCGACGCCTGGTGGGACCACCTCGATGACCACAGCTTGCTGGATCTGCACGAGAACGACCTGGTCCGCGATGAGGCCGGCGGGGTGGAGGCCTCCGACTTCCCCGACCACTGGGAGGCCGGGGAGCTGAGCCTGCCGGTGAGCTATGTCTTCGAGCCCGGCTCGGGCAGCGATGGGGTCACCGTCACGGTTCCACTCGCCTCCCTCAACCAGCTCAGCCCGCAGCCGTTCAGCTGGCAGGTACCGGGGTTGCGCGCCGAATTGGCCACCGAACTGATCCGCGCGCTGCCGAAATCGGTGCGCACCTCGCTGGTTCCAGCCCCGGACAGGGCCAGGGAGGCGCTGCACTGGCTGCGCGGGCATGAACCCGATCACCAGGCCTGGTTCCATGAGGAACTCGGACGGGCGCTGCAGGCCGTCACCGGGGTGCACGTGGACCCGGGGGACTGGGCGCCTGGCAAGGTGCCGGGCCACCTCCGGGTGAGCTTCACCGTCGTTGGCACGAAGCAGACCAGGACAGGCAAGGAGCTCGCTCAGCTCAAGCAGAGTCTGGCACAACGCGTCTCCCAGACGTTGACCCGCGAGGCCTCCGCCAGGGCCCGGACTGGTTTCACCGACTGGTCATTCGGTGACATCGAAGCCACCAGACGCTTCACCCGAAAAGGCGTCAACGCGATCGGTTATCCAGCACTGCGCGATGACGGCGACTCGGTCGCCATCGTGGTGCTGGACAGCCCGGCCCGCCAGGCCAGGAGCCATGCCCTGGCCGTGAGGCGGCTGCTCGTGCTCACCAACCCGGACCCCAGCCGATGGGTCGTCTCCCACCTGGGCAATCAGGACAAGCTGTGGCTGGGCAACAGCCCCTATCCGGGTATCGGCGACCTGCTCGTGGACGCTCGCCTCAAGGCGGTGGACCGAATCGCCCACAGCCTCACCGATCCGGCCCAGGTGCGCACGCACGCCCAGTACGACGAGCTGGCGCTCCAGGTGCGACAGGCGCAGGCCGACCGGATGCGCGATGTGGTGGCCACCGCGGCGAAGGCCCTGGAGAATCTGCAGCGGGTGCGCCAAGGGCTTCCCGCCGCGCCCGCAGGTGCCCGCGAAGACGTCACTGCCCAGGTGGAGAATCTGGTCTTTCCCGGCTTCATCTCCTTCACCCGCGATCCCTGGTACGACCACCTGCCGCGCTATCTGGCGGCGGCCGCCCAGCGGCTGAGCGCCGCCAGCGCGAATCCGGCCCATGACGAGCAGCTGCAGGCCGGAATCGACGAGCTGGCCGCCGAATTCGACGAACTGTGCGCCCAGCTGCCCAGAGGCCCACTGCCTGATGCGGTGGACGACATCGGCTTCCTGCTGGAGGAGCTGCGGGTGCAGGTCTTCGCCCAATCCCTGCGCACCTCCGTCACCGTTTCCGCCAAGCGGATACGCAGGGCCATCGCCGCAGCCAGGGAGCAGCTCAACTGAGCCCACGGATCGCCGGGTTCATCAGCCGCACAGAAGTGTCAGGGGCCGCCATGGTCCGGCGGCGCGTGGCAGAGTAGCCCCATGCCCGCCACCACCGCTGAACTCGTCGACCTGCTGCGCCTGGAACCAGCGCCCGACAAGGTCTTCGTCGGACGTCACCCGCGCACCAGGATGCAGCGCACCTACGGCGGGCAGGTGCTCGCCCAGGCGCTGATGGCCGCCTATGCGACAGTCCCCGACAAGCGCATCGCGCATTCCCTTGATGCCTATTTCATTCGGCCGGGAGACGCCCACAACGACATCGAATACATGGTGGAGACAGTCCGTGACGGCCACACCTTCTCCGCCCGGCGTGTCACCGCGGTCCAGGACGGCAGGGCCATCTTCACGATGTCCAGCTCCTTCCACGAGCTGGAGGACGGCTTCGACCACAGCGATCCTGAACCCCACGGAGTGCCTGCGCCCGAGGACTGCCCGACGATAGGGGAGGTCAGCGAGGAGCGCAGCGGCACCGGCGCCATGTGGCACGAGTGGGATGCGCTGGAGGTGCGCTTCGCCGGTGACTCGACCGAGGGCGGACTCATCGCCCCGGCCAACCACCGCGGCCACCTGAGGGTCTGGGTGCGCACCACAGGGCCGTTGCCCGACGAGATCGCCGTGCACCAGGCGATCCTGGCCTATCTTTCAGATCTGACCCTGCTGCCGGTGGCGGTGATCCCGCACAATGTGGACTTCGTCTCCAGAAATTTGCAGTTCGCCTCCATCGATCACGTCATGTGGTTCCACCGCAGGCCCCGCGCCGATCAGTGGTTGCTCTACGACCTGCTCTCTCCGTCAGCGAGTCACTCACTGGGGATGGGCACCGGAAGGCTGTTCCAGAACCAGAAGCTCATCGCGTCCTGCGCCCAGGAGGGACTGATCAGGGTGGTGGACGACAGGATGCCCTTCAGCTGAGTCAGCCGAAGGGCATCCGGAGGTTGCTGTTGCGAGGCCTCAGTACTGTGAGGCGTCAGGCTGCCGATGTGGCACGCAGCTGGTTGAGCGCCGCCCTCTCGATCTGACGGACCCTTTCTGCGGTGATACCCCAGACGGCTCCGATGTCGGACAGCTTGGCCTGCCTGCCGTCAAGAAGTCCGTAACGTCGCCGCATCACATCGGCGGAGCGCTCGTCGAGGCCGGACAGCATGGACTCCAGGCGGGAACGGTCTTCTGCGTCCAGCACCAGTTCGTCGGGGCCGGGTGCCGTCTCGCGGGCAATGAGATCGCCCAGCGAGGTGTCCCCGTCGTCCTCCACCGGAGCATCGAGGGAGATGTGTTCCCTGGAGTAGCGGATGAGGTCGATCACCTTGCTCTCGTCCACACCGAGCTCCTCGGCGATCTCAACGGTCTCGGGTTCGCGCCCGAGCTTGCGTTCGAGATTGCGCCGCACTGCGGAGATCTGGTTGACCTGTTCTGCCACGTGCACCGGCAGCCGTACGATGCGTCCCTGCTGGGCGATACCGCGGCTGATGGCCTGTCGCACCCACCAGGTGGCATAGGTGGAGAACTTGAATCCCTTCGCGTAGTCGAACTTCTCGACGGCGCGGATGAGACCGGTATTGCCCTCCTGCACGAGATCGAGCAGAGGCATTTGGGAGCGGCCGTACTTGCGGGCCACCGAAACGACGAGCCTGAGGTTGGCTCGGACGAAGTGCTGCATGGCGCGGTCACCCTCATCGGCGATGTCGCGGAGCTCTTCGGAGGTCACGTCGAGAGTGGTCTCGGCGTCACCGCGAAGAATCGCCCGGGCAAACTGCCCGGCCTCGATCAGCCGCGCGAGCTCGACCTCCTCGGCCGCACTCAGCAGCGGCGTCTTCGCAATTGATTCCAGGTAGAGGCCGACTGAGTCCTTGCCGTCAATGCCGTCGTTGTTGCGCACACGAGTTTTCGAATCCATGGGCTTCCCTTTCGTGTCGTCGACAGTCTTCAACGCGGATCTGTGTAAGAACCATGCCAGAACACGGGAAATATTTGAAAAGAGTAGGGGTTGCGGGTATGGCTGCAACCATGGTCTGACCTTGTGGCCGCAGCGTGACACCGCAGGACCACCTGCATCGGAACACAACCCGTACCGGAACGAAATGGTCAGCGTACCCCTGACGAGCCGGAAAGGGGCCTCCTGATGTTGGATGCTCAGTACGCGCGTGCCACACTGGACGCTGCGCACCGTTGACAACAGCTGGCTTGTGCGCACCCTGACCCCGGCGGTCAGCAGCCAGTTTTCGCATCCTGGAAGGTCACTTGTGACGGTTCGAGTAACAGCTTCGACTTCGGCTGCTGATCCCGTGGCGAAGGAGGCAGCGCCCGTGACAGACGAGGCAGCCCCGGCCAAGAAGACCAGGACTCGCCGGACGGCGAGCTCCAAGTCAACGGGTTCCACGGCGTCGGCCGAGAAGGCCCCAGCGGCGAAGACCGCGACGAAGAAGGCCTCCAAGTCCAGGGGCACCACCTCGAAGACTGCCAGCAAGTCCTCGAGCCGTTCCAAGAAGGCAGTTTCCCGTACGCCCTCCAAGGCGTCCGTCACCGCAGCCATCGCCGGTCAGGCGAAGGGGACGGTTACCGCGGACGGGGTCGAGGTCACCTTCGAGCGCGACGGAAACGACATCGTCGTCCGCACCGGAGGCAAGAAGCGCAATCTCGACGACGTCGACGACTCGAAATTCGACAAGCACCAGGCCGAGAAGGACGAGGCCAAGATCAAGGAGGACCAGGGCTTCAGCCTGAACGACTCCGATGATGACGACGAGCCAGAGCAGCAGGTCACGGTTGCCGGTGCGACCGCCGACCCGGTGAAGGACTACCTCAAGCAGATCGGCAAGGTCGCCCTGCTCAATGCGGCCCAGGAGGTCGACCTCGCGAAACGGATCGAAGCCGGACTGTTCGCCGACGAACAGATCACCAAGGAGGGCGACTCGGTCGCCGCCGGTGATTTCGAGGATTACGAGTGGATCGCCCAGGACGGGCACAGGGCGAAGAATCATCTCCTCGAGGCGAATCTTCGTCTCGTGGTGAGCCTGGCGAAGCGCTATACCGGTCGCGGCATGCTCTTCCTCGACTTGATCCAGGAAGGCAATCTGGGCCTGATCAGGGCAGTCGAGAAGTTCGACTACACCAAGGGATACAAGTTCTCCACCTATGCCACGTGGTGGATCAAGCAGGCCATCACCCGCGCCATGGCCGACCAGGCGCGCACCATCCGCATCCCGGTGCACATGGTTGAGGTGATCAACAAGCTGGCCCGCGTGCAGCGCCAGATGCTGCAGGATCTCGGCCGTGAACCCACCCCCGAAGAGCTCGCCAAAGAACTCGACATGACGCCGGAGAAGGTGGTCGAGGTGCAGAAGTACGGACGTGAGCCGATCTCCCTGCACACCCCGCTCGGCGAGGACGGCGACTCAGAGTTCGGCGACCTCATCGAGGACTCCGAGGCCATCGTGCCGGCCGACGCGGTGAACTTCACCCTGCTGCAGGAGCAGCTGCACGATGTGCTCGACACGCTGAGCGAGCGCGAGGCCGGCGTGGTGTCGATGCGCTTCGGGCTCACCGACGGCCAGCCCAAGACACTCGACGAGATCGGCAAGGTCTACGGCGTGACCCGTGAGCGGATCCGCCAGATCGAGTCCAAGACGATGTCCAAGCTGCGTCATCCCAGCCGCTCGCAAGTGCTGCGCGACTATCTCGACTGAGCTGGTGCCCCTCACGTACTGCGAGCGGCACGGCCATCGCAGACGCGGCAGGTGTCACAGGCGAGGGGGACAACAACAGACAAGAAGAACTGGGCTGGGGGGGGGGGGGTTTATAAACCCCCCGCCCACGTGTTATTTGCGGCGCCCCACCAATTTATATTGACCCAGGCATATAAGGGTGTGTTGTTGGGGTGGGCGCGGGG
>NZ_JBDNTB010000071.1:0-11267 GCF_047719395.1 Propionibacterium sp. | reverse complement strand
GGGGGGCGCGCGGGGGGGGGGCGTGGGCGGGGCGGCCCGCCACTGACCGCGCCGCTTACGGGGCCCCGCCCCACCAGACCCCCGCCCCCACCCCCCCCCCCGCTCAACTCGTCATCGTGGACGAAGCCTCGCTGGCAGGCACGCTCTCCCTTGACCGCATCACCGACCTCGCTGCACAGGCAGGCGCGAAGGTTCTACTGGTCGGTGACTACGCCCAGCTCCAGTCCGTTGATGCGGGCGGCGCATTCGGACTACTGGTCCACGACCGAGGAGATGTGCCCGAACTGGCGGACGTCCACCGTTTCACCCACGCATGGGAGAAGACCGCCTCCCTGGACTTGCGGCACGGACGCACCGAGGTCATCGACACCTACGACGCTAACGGCCGCATCTACGATGGGGAGACCGAGAAGATGATCGACGCCGCCTACACCGCCTGGCGCGCCGACCTCCTCGCGGGCAAGGCCACCATTCTCGTGTCGGACTCCAACGAGTCAGTCACCGCCTTGAACACCCGAGCACGCACCGACCTCATCCTCGACGGGGTCGTCCGGGGCCCAAGGGAAGTCGACCTCCACGACGGGGCGCGCGCCGCCACCGGCGATGTCGTCATCACCCGACGCAACGACCGTCGCCTGCGCGCGGGCCGAGGATGGGTGCGCAACGGCGACCGATGGAACGTGATGGACGTCCGTGACGATGGCTCCATCACACTCCAACGCCACGGCGCCAAGAGGGGCGCGACTGTCATCGTTCCCGCCGACTATGTCGGCGAGCATGTAGAGCTTGGGTACGCGGTGACCTCGTATCGGGCGCAAGGCATCACCACCGACACTGCCCACGTTCTCGTAGATTCGTCCATGATGCGGGAGAACCTGTACGTGGCCATGACCCGCGGACGGGACGCGAATGCCGCCTACGTCGCCGTCGACCAACCCGACGTCGCTCACGATGTTCCGCATCCTGGCGACAACCAGGGCGCTACCAGCCGAAGCGTCCTGTACGGAGTCCTTCAACACGCGGGCGCAGAACTATCGGCTCACGAGACAATCACCGCCGAGCAGGAGACCTGGGGGTCGATTGCTCAGCTGGCTGCCGAGTACGAGACCATCGCCGCAGCCGCCCAACACGACCGCTGGGCCACCCTCATTCAGAACTCCGGCCTCACCGAGACCCAGGCAGCCGACGTGCTCGCGTCCGACGCATTCGGGCCTCTCACCGCGGAACTGCGCCGGGCAGAAGCGAATCATCACGACGTCGACGGTCTTCTGCCGAAGCTGGTGCGTGCGCGACGGCTCGACGACGCTGACGATGTCGCAGCCGTCCTCCACCACCGCGTTGCCATGGCTACCGCACGTCCAGCCGGATCAGGACGCGCCCGCAAGGCACCGCGGCTGATTGCTGGTCTCATCCCGGAAGCCACCGGGGCCATGAGCAACCAGATGCGGCAGGCGCTCAACGAACGCCGTGACCTCATCGAAGTCCGCGCCGACACCGTCCTCGACCGTGCGTTCAACGAGGCAGCGCCGTGGACCGCGGAGCTAGGACCGCAGCCCACGAACGCGAGGAAGCTGGACACCTGGCGACGTTCCGCCCAAGTTGTAGCGGCCTACCGGGACCGGTATCAAGTCACAACCGACACGGCACTCGGAGCGCCAGTCGAGAGCGTCGCTCAGAGAATTGACGCGGCCAGAGCCCGGGTAACGCTTGATGCGGCCCGCACCGTCGCCACAGAGCGACCTCAGACCGAGGATGCTGCGCGACGCTCAAAGTCACGGGTTGTGCGTCTCTCAACATGAACGATGCGGAACGACTGAGACTCCATTGGCGGAATTTCCCTCTGGAACAGATCACCCGTCGCCAAAGACGAAACCCGAGTAGTCCATTGAGAGAAGGACTTCAATCGCGCCTCATCCCTATCCGCTCATAAGCGCGGCGAAGGCGCTTCAAGCACATGCCAATCACCAGCAAGAAATGAACAGAGGCACCGACCGCGACTCCCGTCAAAATAGGTCCGGAACCGTCGCTTGAGATCCAGGCACCCGCACCGACGACCACCAAGAAGAGCACGAGTGTCAGTCCCCACACAATCGCCCAAAGAGTGTTCTTCATGCATTCGTCAATAAGGTCCAAATCCTTTGGTAGAAGACGTCGATCGTCTGGCAGTGAGATACGGAGTTGAAATAGAAACACCGCCATTGAAAACAGTAGTCCTGCGACAATAGATATACCTGCAACCGCCGCAGACACGTCGGCGAGCTTCGCACCGCTAAGTGCAGTCAAACCTCCGCAAGCAACCGGGACAACAATTTGGCTCGCCAAGTCCCTCCAGCGGACCTTTTCCGTATGAGCATCGTAAAGGGTCCTAAAGTGATCTTTAGGAATACCAAACAGCGATGACTTGCTCATCACTCATCACCATGTTTTCCCAACCTGCTCCAGTCCGAAATCCAAACATCTGAATTTCTACTGCACATATCAGAGACCTTCTCGGAGCAAGTTTCCAGTAGTTCGATATCCGTCAATACTGGTTGGCCCGCATCATTAAGAACCTCGCGAACCGCAGGGGCGCCTTCTGATCCCAGTATGAACTTTTTCGTTCGGCCGTCTCGCTCCATAGTGACGTACACATCGCGGTCTTCGGGCAAGTCCGGCACTGACACCAGTTCGCCCACCACATCTTTCTTATGTAGTTGTGCCAGCAAGCGGCCGGGAAAAACACTCCGACGCTCCGGTCGAGCGACGTAGGAAATTGTTCCAACTTCAACTTGCGGGCCATCTGCGATGTCCGCACTATGTCCACTCAATCGAATTTCAACCTCCTTAAGCTTGGCACCCTTCGACCACGCTTCGCTCTCTGTAACAGTCTGAGTCGTCATCGTAATTGAATCGGTGTAGTCACTGAAATAGCGCTTAAACAGCCGCAGTACTCTTGCGCCAGCTGATCCACGTGACGACTCTTCAGCCAAGTAGTATGCAGTCGGGCCTTGTTTCGGGACGAACAGAAGGGCTCGATTTGATCCGGTAGGCGCTTGATCATCAAGAATTGTTCCGACTGTATCGCCGCTGGTAACGTCAACGATCTCACCAGGCTCTCCGTAGTAGCCGACCCTGAGATCTAGCAGCACGACACGAGGTGCGAAACGACGCACATTTGCAATGCTCACCCAGCTCTGTTGTCTATCATCCTGTGACGTTTCGACACCGAGATCGTTTGCCCAGTTCTGAAACAGATTCAGCAGATCTTGTCCTTCAAGATCCGCAGGTGCGTAACTTGACGCATTGCGCTTGCGTTTTTGGTGAAATGTGAGTGTCGATGCCGTTAGGGTCCGCCGTCCCATGCGCGCTCCTTGGTAGTTGGGTCGATATGTATGTAGTAGGTGGGTTGTGAACCGGCCACTACCTTTCCCGCATCGCTGGTCCGTAAGATAGAACCGGACATTCAGAGGTAATAGGATTCTGACCGGCAGATCAGTGCATCGTGTATTGATATGGCACTACGTTCCTACAACAGTTGGAACCAAATCGCGAACAAATTCCACAACGTCATCTGCCTCCAGATCAAGTGACCTTGCGGCGGTGGCAATTGTGACCTTGTTTGCTGATCCGAACATGACTTTGCGAAGCAGCTGTGAGCCCTCCGCCGATATGCCTCCAGGCTCCGAAGATCGATATCCCCGGTCTGAAAGTTCTATGCATGTGCTTCGATATTGCCAATCGCTGAGAAGATCTAGTTCATGGAGACGGTGCGTCATGGCCATTGCGGACACTTTCCAGAAGGAGCGAGCTGCCAGGATGCGATCTATGCTGGCAGCGCGCATGGACTGAGAAAGTACCCTCGAACTCGGCATCAGAAAGTTCGCCGCGAACTCATTTGCTTCTGCTTCTCGTTCCTTGGAAGAACTCGGATCCATGTCTTGTTCCCCGTGCAAGACGAGGTGGCCTAGTTCATGGGCTGCGTCAAAACGCTGACGTTCTGCTGATCGAGAGGTGTTTAGAAATACGTAAGGCACGCTATCTCGAAAGAAGCAGAACGCATCAATGTCCGAATACTCATGACCCAAGGCGGCGACGCGCACGCCTTTAGCTTCCAATAGGTGGATCATATTGGCGACGGGTCGGTCGCCGAGCGCCCAGCGGTGGCGCACCAGTTCAGCAGCTTCTGTGGGGGTAAGCTTATCTAGAGATGGGATATCAGGTTCTGGCAGGCGAAATCTCGTCGCGATCGTCCCAAAGAACTGTACCGTCAGACTTGCGTTGGCGAGTACGGCGTCGCGTCTCGTGGCTGATGTTTTGCTGAGTTTGCGGAAGCTGACGGCTGCGACGGGGACCGTCTCGACAGTTTCACGAGAGAAAAATGTCGAAGGCACAGACAACGCGGACGCTAGCTTCTGCAAGTTCTCTGTGTTCGGAGGCTGCCTGCCGTTCTCGTAACTGGTCAGCGATCGGAGCGATACCCCGCTCAGTTCGGCGAGCTTGGTCAGTGTCAATGCGCGGCGCTTTCGCGCCAATCGGAGCTGTGAAGGATTGAACATCGTCATTAGCAAGGCGGTTAGCGCGGTTCGACATTCACGTCAATGTCGCCATCGTCTGGCTGGTCGAATACGGTGAAGTCACCATCGAGATCTAGAAACTTGATGAGAATCCTGTCGCTCCAGTCGGTGATCCTTCCGCTCTCTGTCATCACAGCAGGGCGCGACAGCTCAAGATTCATCCCGCGTTCCGTACGTTCGTGTAGGAGCAGCCAGAGGGGAGCGGCTTCTGTCTCTGCAACCAGTTTCTCTTCTTGTTTGATATTTGGCATGTCGAACAAGGATGCGGTCTCGTTTACCGACTGATCGAGTGCGCCGCGGGTCGCGTCGCCTTTGCGGCGGGTGTAAGGCTGCTTCCTGCGATCCGGATTCGCGACATCAACACCTGACGCAATCGTGAACGCCATGATTCTGTCGGGATGCAACAGTCGTGGCTGGTGGTCAATGTACACAAGATCCCATCCACGCTGAACGAGCAGACGGTTGAGCTGCTCCATGCCGTCATGGTAGATGTCAGTTCCGGGGGTTGAGCGCAAAGCCAGCGAGCTACGGTTCGCGGCCCTGGTTAATCCGGGACGCATGCCCATATGAATCAGTTCGGTGGACAAACCGAACTGGGCGAGCCGTTCCTCGTCGTTGGGCGGGCTGAGTGGTACTACTGTCGCGACCGTCACGGGGTCTCCTTCCGACCTGATGCGTGTAACACTACCACAAGTGCGGTCGAGAAACGCGCAACGATCCACCAGTTGCACCCTGATGACCCTGGAGGGAGCACTAAGGCTGGTGCGTCGACGTTGCTTCGTGGGGCAGGGTGTCCCAACGGGCCTACGGCTTGAGGAGGGTGGTCAGCGAGGGTCGCTGCGCAGTGTTGCGGCCAAGTTGCTCGCGTAGTCGAAGGACGCTCTCTGGCGGAGCGCTCTCGCCATGCCGATCGGGAAGGCCCGCGCGGAGGTCTGACGGGTAGGATGGTGGGTGAGGCACGTCCTCTATCTGCGGGTCCTCCGGGACAGCCCTCACCGGTGCTCATCACACAAGTTGCCTCCTCGACGGAGTACTACGTGTGACGAGAGGCCGATCATGCTTCGCGTTCTCTGGGCGGCGAGTGTCCGAACTCGGGACCTTACCCGCCGCTACCTTCCGACCAACATCCTGCTGGACTTCATCCGGACCAGGCGCGGCCTCAAGTGGGGCGTCCCAGCCATGCTTCTTGCTGTCCCGTACCTCGCGGTAGCGGTGTGGTGTGCGAGTTCAGTTGCCGATGGGGGCCCGGGCTGGCTGAATCTGATCATCCTTGTGGCCATCTGGAACGCCATGAAGTTCATCGTCATGGGGCCGGTGAGCGTTCTGACGCTGGCTCGCAGGAGGTGGCACGAACGGTCCGCGCGTCGGGGAGCCCTGCCCATGCCGACGCACTGAACGCCGCGCCGTGCATTCGGTGAACGCACAGCCATCTACGCCGAGCCCACCAAGTGCCGGTTCCGTCCTCGGGGACGAATGGTGACCCCCTTGGCACTGATCGCGCGGCGAACGGCCTGAGCGTTGGCTCCGTAACGTTGGCCAACTTCAGCGAGCGTTAGCCCGCCCTCATAGAGGCGGATCGCCTCTGCGATGTGCTCGTTCGCCAGGCCGCGCACGCGGATGGTGATGCCCCTGTGCTCAAGGTGCCGGGCGACGGTGTGACGATGGATCTCAAGCTTCTCCGCGATTTGTCCAATCGACATCCCATCCTCGTATAGGTCCACCAAATCGTCGACCTGCTGCGCGGTGAGAGAAGTTTGAGCCGTCTCAATCGCGCGCACGTTCGGGCCCCGGAGGTCTGTCAGTGAGGGTCCAGCGGCTCGCTCGGCATGGGCGTAGTAACCCCGCGACCAGCGGAAAGACAGGGTTTGGGCTGCGGAGGAAAAGTTCTCAAACTCTCTACGCAGGTGCCCCCACGGGGGCTCGAACCCCGGACCCAAGGTTTAAAAGACCCTTGCTCTACCAACTGAGCTACGGAGGCTCACTCATTGTAGTCGTGCAGGGCGGTCGCGGGCGAAATCACCTGCGCCGGCCGCTGAAATCGACCGCTCGAACGGGTCACCACGGCCGAATCCCTGCATCTGTGGCCGCTCGGCCCCCTGAGAATCAGCGAATTTCATCTGACAAAGCTGAACCTCAACCTTGTGTTGAACCGGGATGACGAGTGCCGAAATGCCTCCTCCGGCAGCCCGGTAGTTACCACGCACACCGTTTCGCCGCCGCCTCCAGAAGTCGGTGTCTTTCCTTGTCAACATGCCATTCTGGAAACCCACCCCGAGCCCACCGCACTGGCCCCGCGAGTCCTGCCCCGGGCCCGCATCGGCGATCTCCCCCCAAGGACCCGGCCTTGTCGATCCACCTGAGAGCTGTCTAAATTCCGCATGTCCCGGGGCACCGGTGTGGCGCATCTCCTGGTGCGCCGGGGAAGGCACCTCCGCCCCGGGCACAGACGAATTCATGCGGTGCCCGGCATCGCAGGAAGGATCAGGCGTGAATCCCTTCGTGAGAACAGCCCGGATCACGGTCGGCTCGGCATTGGCAGCGGCCAGCCTCGCCACCGCAGGTCTGGTACTGAGCCCCCTCGCCCAGGCCGACTACTCGCCACTGGCAGTCACAACGGGTGTGAACATCCGCCAGGATCCCAACACCAACTCAACCGTCCTGGCCGTGTTGTCTGCGGGCGACACCGTCACCCAGCGCGGTGACGAGCAGAACGGCTGGCTGCCGATCACCTACAACCAGAAGAATGCCTGGGTGCTGGCCCAGTACGTGAGCGCCACGACCGCCGTCACCTCGCAGTCCACGCAGTCGACTGCGCTGGTCGCAACGAGCGCCTATGTGCGTTCCTCAGCCAGCGATGATGCCTGGATCATGGGTTCGCTGGCCAAGGGCACCTCAGTGCCGGTCATCGGGCAGCCGAAGGACGGCTGGACGCCGGTGAACTACTACGGGCGCTCCGGATGGGTCGCCACAAGCCTGCTGTCCAGCACCTCCACTGATGCCAGCGTCAAGATCACCACCGCCATCTCCAACGACTACCTGTGGGTGCGGACCGGCGAGAGCACCGCCTATCAGTCCATCGGAATGCTCTACCCGGGCGACAAGGCCGCCGTCACCGGAGATCCCTCCAACGGCTGGATCCCGATCACCTTCAAGGGCCAGGCGGCCTTCGTGGCAGCGAACTATGCGCGCTACACCTCGGATCCGAGCACGATCTCATTGCTGAGCGCCACCACGACCAGCAACTCGACCAGCTCATCCAAGAGCACTGCCGCTGATGCCTCCGCGACCAAGACCACCGCAGCACAACCCACCGCTGCCGCAGTACCCACTGACACAGCGGCTGCTGCGGCAGTTGCCTCGGCACCGGTCGCGTCACCTGGTACGACCACCACGCCGGGCTGGACGACCACCGCAGCGAATCTGCGCATCGGCCCAGGCAGCGACACGCAGTCGGTCCGGGTCCTCGCCGCAAAGATCGAGGTGTCCCTCACCGGCACCACGAACGGCGGCTGGAGCCAGGTCCTCTACAACGGCTCGAAGTACTGGATCAGCACGGGCTATGTGTCGGCCACCAAACCCACCGACACCGACGCCACTCCTGAACCGGAGGCGTCCACCGACACGAGCACGCCGGCCGCTCAGACAGCCACGTCGACCAGCCCGGCCGCCCAGCCTGCCGTCTCGTCAACAGCTGCCCCGCAGGCCACGCCGTCGACTCCGGCAGCCACCGAACCGTCCACTCCTGCGGCCATACCGGCATCCAGCGATACCTCGAGCACCAATACGTCCAGCGATACCTCGAGCAGCACAGTTGGGCCCTCCGCCTCGGCTCTCCCCCAGACCACCGGAACGAAATACACCACTGAGGACGTGGACGCCTATCTCGGGGCGGACCAGTCGAAGCCGGCCATCGCGGTGATCCCCAAGGCGACGTCCGTGGCTACCACTGACACGGTGCAGAACAACCGGGTTCAGGTCGTGTGGGACAACACCGCCTACTGGGTGAACGTTGACTCCCTGAGCTCCACCAAGCCGGCCGACACGACCGACACGAGTTCCACCGCCGACGCGAGTTCCACCACTCCGGCCCCTTCGACCAATGCCCCGCAGGCCGCCATCGACTTCGCGATGTCGAAGGTCGGGATGCCCTACATCTGGGGTGGCACCGGCCCCTCGGGCTACGACTGCTCCGGTCTGGTGCAGGCCGCCTACAAGTCGGCCGGTATCAGCCTGCCCCGCACCACCTGGGACCAGGTGAATGCAGGCACCCGCGTCTCGCTGGCCGATGCCGAGCCCGGCGACCTGGTGTTCTTCTACGATGACTCCCATGTCGGCATCTACATCGGCAACGGCCAGGTGGTCAACGCCCTCAACGAGAACACCGGCATCGTGGTCTCCCAGATCAGCTATCTGGGTACCCCCTCGGCCGTGGTGCGGCTCACCTGAGCTGGGGCGGCGCACTGACGCTGTTTCCGGTTCCGCGCCCGGGGAATTTCTGCCCGCGGCGCTGAACCGCTAACATGTTGCGGCAGGTCCCCATCGTCTAGCGGCCTAGGACCCCACCCTTTCAAGGTGGCGACACGGATTCGAATTCCGTTGGGGATACTTCTCTCGGGCTCACGTCCTGGCGTGAGCCCGAGTTTTTCCCACACAGCTCAGTCGGCGTCCTCCGGGTCCTCGTAGGCGTGCCCGCCCTTCTTGTCCAGCAACCTGGCCGCAAGATCGGGTACCTCCAGCTGCAGCGACTTGTCGGGACGCTCGTAGCCGGTGGACTTCGGCCTCTTGGGAAGTTCGAGAGGCGCCCTGGCCACATGCTCATAGGGGATCGTGGACAGCAGGTGCGCGATCATGTTCAGACGCGCCCGCTTCTTGTTCTCCGCATCCACGACGAACCACCGCGAACCCGGCACGTCGGTGTGCACGAACATCTCGTCCTTGGCGCGCGAGTAGTCCTCCCAGCGCGTCACCGACTCGACATCGGTGGGCGACAGCTTCCAGCGGCGCATCGGGTCGGTGAGCCGGGATTCGAAGCGCTTTTCCTGTTGCTTGTCGGAGACCGAGAACCAGTACTTGCGCAGCATGATGCCGTCCTCGATGAGCAGCCTCTCGAAGATCGGGCACTGCCGCAGGAAGCGCTGGTGCTCCAGGGGCGTGCAATAACCCATCACCTTCTCCACGCCACCGCGGTTGTACCAGGACCGGTCGAACAGCCGGATCTCGCCGGCTGCGGGCAGATGGGCGATGTAGCGCTGGAAGTACCACTCGGTGCGCTCCCGATCGGTGGGCGCCGGCAGCGCCACGATCTGCGCGATGCGCGGGTTGAGATACTCGGTGATGCGCTTGATCGCGCCGCCCTTTCCGGCCGCATCGCGTCCCTCGAAGATGACGACGATTCTGGCGCCCGTGGTGCGCACCCACTCCTGCATCTCCACCAGTTCAGTCTGCAGACGGTGCAGTTCTGCCTGATAGACATCCTGTGGCATCTTCTCCGGGGCAGGCTTCTTGTCGTTCGCAGCGTCTTTGCCTTCGGCGGACTTCTTGTCTGGGCCGGACTTCTTCGACTTGGATGAGACCATGCCCCCATCGTCCACCAGCTCAGGGATTGTGACCAGCACCTCTGCTCAGCCGGCCAGGAGCGCTGCTTTGGCATTCCAGAGCGAGGGACGCTATAGTTCTTGAGCCTGCTCACCCCGGTGAACGGCACAAGGAATGGCCCTGTAGCGCAGTTGGTTAGCGCGCCGCCCTGTCACGGCGGAGGTCGTGGGTTCGAGTCCCATCAGGGTCGCTTTTCAAGACCTGGCCAGGTAGCTCAGTTGGTAGTAGCGTGCGCCTGAAAAGTGCAAGGTCGGCGGTTCGATCCCGCCCCTGGCCACACGTGTTCGTCCTCTGGTGATCCCGTCGGCACCGGCTGATGGGCTGTTCTCCGCCGGCGCTCACATCATCCGGTCACAGTGGTGGAAGCTGCATGGCAGAACATGCCGGACAGCGCCATCCAGAACCGCTAAGCGGCTCATGCCGTGGGCGGCTCGCCCAACTCCTGCCGATACCGCTCGATCAGCCCCTCGGGACGCACATAGGCGTCCAGCCAGCGGCTCACCTCGCCGGCGATCATCTCGCGCACAGGCCGGCGAGACAGCACCAGATCGTGCACACCGCCCGCGAACCGCCGGATCGTCACCTGGTCGCCCAGATGAACCGCAGCAGCGGCGATGCGCTCCACGTCGAGCACGATGTCCTGGCCGTGCATGGCCTCGTCCCAGGTGCGCGCGAAGTTGCTGCGCACGCTGGTCATCACCAGAATCGGGGTGTCGATGTGCAGGCCCTTGGCCACCTGCGCATGACCAGCCATGATGGCGCGTCCCCAACCGAAGCGCGGCACGAAACCCGGATTGGACTTCAGCTGCAGATCCCAGTCCCATTCGCCGTCCATCGAACTGTTCAGCGAACGCCGATAGAGCCCGGTATCGATCCCCACATTCAACTCCGTGAGCGGGGTGAACCGGCCCAGGGCATTCGTGACGGGCGACATCACCCGCCACAGGACAGGTGAACCCTGCATGTCCAGCCAGGGCGAGTTGAGGATCAGGCCGCTCAGCAACCCCGGACGAGGGTGAGCCCCCACGCGGGCCCCCCCCCCCCCCGGGGCGGGGGCCGGCCCCCGGGTGGGGGCCCCACGCGGGAGCGGCGGCCCCAGCCCGCACTCCCGCACCAACA
>NZ_JBDNTB010000070.1:0-12414 GCF_047719395.1 Propionibacterium sp. | reverse complement strand
CCGACACGCCAGCCAGACTCAACCCCCCGCTACACCCCGGATCGCGAAGAGCCAGTAAATTTCAGGACAGCTACCGTCAGATTAGCATGCGCGCCCAGAAATCCACATGATCCAATGCAACACAGTTCCTACAGCAAGAACAGTTTGGTCGATTCCAGCTTATCCATCGTTTTCTCGTTGACTTTCACCAGTGGCAGGCGCAACAGCAGTCCGAGGATGAATGTCGGCACGAAGAACAGTGCCAACAAGATGAGCTGATGCCAATAGTCACCGTTGTAGATTCCGGCAAGCGCAGCACGCACTGCATTGGTGGCGTGTGTCACCGGAAGCCATGGACTGATGTTCTGGAACCACTGCGGCAGAACCGCCAACGGATAAGCCCCGCCACCGGCTGAAATCTGAACAACCAGCAGGAACACCGAGACGGCTTTTCCTGCCTCGCCAAGTGACACCACCATTGTGTAGGTAATCGTCACGAATACCAGCGACATAATCCAGCCAGCCAGCATCAGCAAGAAGGGGTGCACAGGCTTGATTCCGACAAATCCCATGATCCCGAGGTAACTCAGTGTGCTCTGGCACAACGCGAGGACGATGAAGATACCGAATCGGCCGAGATACTGCTGAGCATGATTCAACGGTTCCGGCTCATTGATCTTGTCGACCCGAATCAGCACCGACAGCAGGATTGCGCCGACCCACAGACCCAAGACCGAATAGAACGGGGTCATCTGTTCACCGAAGCTACTCACCTTGAACACCGGAATGGTGTTCAGCTGCACGGGCGCTGCCAATTCACCAGCCAAAATCGAAGGGTTCGAACCGATGATATTGATGACATCTGTCAGATCCCCGGTCTGCGATGCCTTGTCCAGGGCCTGCCCGAGTTGATCGAAATTTCCCGCCGTGCCGTCGAGAGTCGACGCAACGGTCCCCATCGCATTCGAGCCCTGTGACAACGCAGCATTCACGGAACTGTTGCCATTCACCAGAGCCGAGGCCACGTTGGACAGGTCATTCCCGACCGATTGCACACTGCCCTGAATGGACGACATCGTGGATGCGAGCTGCTCCAGTTTCGGCTTCAGGTTTCCGGTATATGAATCATTCACGCCCTGAATGGCATTCTGCGCACCGGCCACGAGAGCATTGATCTTCGCATGCGCGGCCTGGCTGTCGGCACTCGTCTTGCCGACAGAGCTGGATGCCTGCTGAAAACTGCTCTGGAGTGCTTTCTGCTGATCAATGGCACCGTTCAGTTGCGTGAGAACCTGATCGAACGGCTGCCGGAGAGCGGGATCAGTGATCGCGTTCGCCTGAGCTTGAAGCTGGTCATGCATCTGCTGATAGGCAGTGACCTGACCACCCACTGTTCCGGAAAGCTGATTCAACGCATCCACCGTGGCCTGCGACTGATTGTCCAGGGTGGCATACAAGTTGTCCACTTGCTTGCCCATGTCCTGGTACGAACCCACGCTCGAGGAGAATGCAGCTCCCAGCGAACCCACTGCGGCCTGCAGGGTGGACTGCAACGCCTGGGCGGCATTCGCACCGCTACTTATGGAGCCTGAGGTGTTCTGAATGGCGTCGCGCGAAGAATTGATGAGGGCCGATGAGCTGTTCACCAATGGCTCGCTCGAGGAGAGCAAGGACCCGAACATTCTCGCCGTGCTGGCATTGGCATGCAGCTGGTTCGACAACGCATTGACATTCGCTGACATCCTGGCCAGCCCCTCCCGGGTACTGGGGTCGGTGAGATTGTCAGAGAGCGATTTGATCAGCGTCAGGCCCACATTGTTCAATGTCGTAGCGAAAGTCTGGTTGATTTGATCAGAGATCTCAGTGGCCGCTGTTCCAGTGATCTCAGGCGAAATAGCATTCGTTTTTTCATTGGAGTAGTAGTCGATCGACACCGGTGTCGCACCGGGCGACAGGAAAGTCATCATCCGCTCACTGAAATCCTTGGGCATCACAATGGCGGCGTAATACTTCCCTGACTTAGCACCCTCAATGGCGTCTTCAGGACGCACGAACACCCAGTCGATGTCCTTGTTGGCCCGCAAGGTGGAGATCGTTTGATCACCAATATTCACAGTGATCGGAACCAGGCTACTTTTGAAGCCCTCGTCCTCACTCGCCACCGCCACTGGCATGTTCTTGACATTGTCGAAAGGGTCGAGCGAGGCAATGATATTGAACCAGGCGAAGAACGAGGGAATAAGGATGACCCCGACCAGCAGGATCATCGATATGATATTACGAGTCCCTCGCTGGCAATCATGCTTGAACAGCCGGAATATCTTTTTCATTTGGTCTGTCCTTGCTCAGTGGCGTTGCCCTTTCCCTGATCCGGGGTCTTATCCGGCGGGAACTCGAGAGTACTTGCCTGTTTCTTCTCAGCGATTTCGTCGAGGACGGCTGAGGACTGGGTTGCCCTGATCTCACGCCGCAATGCGGTCTCGAGGTCTGGGCTCGCCATACCGCCGACTTCCGCAGCATAGGCAAGGTTCTGTTGGGCATATTCCACGAACACGAGAGAAGCGAACATGAGGAGCAGCAACAAGCCCCACAGACCGAGAACTGTGGCCTTCAAGTTGGGATTGACCCACGAAAGAATAAATAGCCCGACGGTCACTGCGAGGCCGGCCAGAACGATGATCCTGATCATCCACCTGTGCTTGTCGTGGAACCACTGGGCCTGACGCGCGGTCTCTTCCCTGAACTTCTGCCGATCTGTGATCGCACGGACGAGTTGATTGATCCGGCGCCGAGAACCAAGAATTTGCACATCCTCGGAAACGAATAGTTCACTGGCATCCAAGTTGCGATTGAAAAGTCTGCTGAAGCTACCGAGTCTGGATCGGAGAAAAATTCCGACAATGATGGCACACACCGCAAAGACAGCGAGTATGCCCAGTGCCTCCAGATAATAGTGGTCATAGAAACCGCCCACCAATTCGCGCATCGCGGCAATGCCGTGCGCAAATGGGAAGAACGGATACAGCACCTGAAAGAATTTTGGCATCATCTGGATCGGATAAATACCTGAAGCGCCCGGAATCTGCATAATGACAAGGATCACGACAATGCCCTTGCCCACATAGCCGAAACACACCGAAAGCGCATATATTATTGCCAAATATACGAAACCGATGTACACGCCGGTGAACACGAACAATCCCGGATGGACCAGGTGGACACCGATCACGATGTTTCCGACGGTGACCAGTATCGAGCCCATCACATCGAGCACCGCCATCAGCATCCATCGCCCCAGATAGGCCTGGCGCACTGTGAGACCCTCGATCCCCTCCGTGTCGACCTCTTGGCGGATCAGCACGACGAAGACGAAAGCGCCGATCCACAGTGCCAGATTCGTGAACAGCGGAGCCATCGAAGAACCGTAGTTGGGCACCGGGAACAAGGTCTTCTCGTTGACCTGAACCGGTGAAACCATGAATTGTGCTATCTGCTGTGGTTGGAGCGAGGTGAGAGCGTTGACCTTGTTCCAGATTGCGGCGCTGTTCAGTGCCGTGACATCTGCGCGCACGCTCTGCAGGCTCTGCTGCGCCGATGCCAGATTCTGGTCCAGCGAATTGAGTGCCGAGACAGTATTGGTGAGCTGGCCGTCGAGCCCATCGAGCAGATTGACCGATTGGCCGATGACCTGCTGCTGTGCAGTGAGTGATGAGGAGAATGCCCCCGCGCTGGCAGACATGGCCGACATGGCCTGATTGATCTGCGGAAGGTTGCGCGTCAGAGCATCCCGAACCGAGCCAGCAGAATTCGAACTCTGCTGTATCGCTGCATTGATGCCATCGGAGGCCTTCTGGATGTCGGAGATGTTGCCAGACGTCGTGGTGTTGAGACCCTTCAATGTGGCGAGCAATTGCTGATCCGACTGCTGCCGGGCCTGAAGCTGGTTGACAGTAGCGGTCAGCTGATCATGTACTTGCTGGAAACCTTGGGCCTGTGGATCGAGTTGATTGAGATACTGCTGGATTCCAGTGATCGTGCTGCCAGTCGCAGTGACGATGGACTGAACAGCATTGATGGCACTACCGACTTGGGCATTGATCTGTTGTGCGCCGGAAGAAACTTGTCCCGTGACACCATTGATCTGCGAGGAAATATCAGACAATTGCGCTGCACCCGAGACATAGGCATTCGATGCAGTGTCTGTGAAATTCGCCAGTTCCTTCTGGACATCGCTGACAAGCGATTGCGTCTGCCCGACGGCGCTCTGCACCTGATTGATGGTGGTGTTCGACTGATTCAGAGCAGTCTTGGCATCGCCGAGCGCGGTTTGACCCTGGCCGATGGCCGTACTTGTGCTCTTGAGGCCCTCGCGCGCCTGGTTGATGTCTGCGACGCCCTGGTCCAGGGCGAGCAATGTGTGACTCTGGGAATCGGTCAGCCGCTGGCCTGCCTCGCCACCAGATTTCTGGAGCTGCTGCGCCACGGCCTCGGACACCTGCGAGACGAATGTGTTATTCACCTGCGTCGTGACGATGCCAGCCGCTGCGCTGGTGATCTTGGGCGCAATTGCATTGGCTTTTTCGTTCTCGTAGTAGTCGAGCTTCGGCTGTACGAAATGGTCCGACATGATGGTGAGCATGTCGCTGCTGAACTCAGCCGGAATGACGATGGCGGCATAGCTGGCGCCTGACTTCACATTGGTCATCGCCTCGTTCTTGCCGACGAATTGCCATCCGATGTCATGGTTCGACTTGAGCTGTTCAATGATCTGGTCGCCGACATTTATCTCACCGGTCTGGGCATTACTGGCACCCTGATCCAGATTCACCACGTCGACCCTGATGGCCCTAGTATTCCCATAGGGATTCCAAAATCCCACAATATTGAACCAGGCATAAAAACAAGGCAAAATAATCAGGCCACCAAGAATGACCAATGCCATGGGCACTCTCAGTAATCGTCGGGCGTCCCTGGTGAACACCCTCAGAACATTGCGCATCAATCGACCTCTTCATGGAAAAGAATCATCCGTGGCGTAGAGCCTAGAAGGCCGATAACAGTGGCCTCATCAGAATGTGCAGCGATCACCGCCCGGCCAACAACACCCAGGGCGATTCTAACCAGTCGCCCCTGGGCGTTGTTGCCGGGTTACTGTGCGTCCGTCAGTGCATGACTCCGGCCAGCAGTTCCTGAGTGGCGTCTCCACCATTGGGGCTGAGCTTGTGAGTCATCACGACGCGAACGCCGTCCGCGCTCTTCGAGATGACGTCCAGGTCGAACGAAGACCAGTTGAACTGGTCATAGGAGCGGAAGTAGAAGAGTTTGCGCTCGAGATCGGCCATGTCTGTCCACACCGTGTACTCGGTTTGGATGTCCGAGTCACCGCTCTCGATGCCCTGGTATGTACCCTTACCACCGCCGGGCTTCCCCGGAATGACGGACACCCCGCGGGCACGATCGAACTTGTTCATGATCCGTGACAGGTTCAGCAAGGCCTTGTCGGGGTCCTTCACCTTCTCCACGAAGTTCGTGTAGAACACCGCGCGGACGAAACGGTCCACGGCAGTGTCGGAACTCGGCAAACCAGCGGTGGCAATTCCCGAATCCGGCTGACGCACTGCAACGCCATTGAAGGTCGCTGCCGAGTGGTCGATGTTCGTCAGATGGGTGTAATTCCCGAGGTTGGTCATGTGCCAGGGAAATTCCGGCCCATTGGTCATGACACCGACCGGGTTGTCGTAGACATGGAGTTCGCCGCGATGCCATTCCACGACGATTGAAGCCCCTGTCTTGTCATGGATGACCAGATGGAAGGGGAACACCGCATCGCCGATCAGCTTGACACGCGGAAGATGCACAGAATCGGGATGTTCTGCGAGTTCGGTCTTGACCTCTCCCACCGAAGCCGCCTGGCTGAGCACCCAGGAACCGGCGTCCCAGGCTTCCAGGGCCGCCATCGTCCTCTGCGCGGTCTCATGTTCAACACCTGTGGAGGCATAGGCGAGAAGACTGAAGGTCACGCCCTCGGTATTCATCCCCTCGATGACCTTGAGGTCATTGGCCGTCAACGGCTCCTCCTCGGTGGGCATCCGATTGGGAGCCGTCACCGCGATGAAGCCGTACTTGCCGACATAGCTGACCGGCTTGGTGTCGGGCCCCTTGCTTTCGAAAGGAGTCTTGGGCGGGACATAGACGAGAATCCACGGCTCGTCGACTTCGAGTTCGAGAGTGCGACCGTAATAGGGCGACCCATTGAGATCTGTGTACTGCAAAGAAGTGCACATACTGAAACCTTTCGGAATTGTTGCCCCTCACGATGAGCTGGCGCGAACCACGGCATGACACCGGATCGAGCCCGTGAGAGAGCCCGCAACTGCGCATCCGCCGGAACGAGCAGCAGCACAGATCCAGGCCTTGGACGAGCCGGTTCTCAGGCGGTCTTCGCCCGGCCGAAGGAGAATGCCCGGACGATGTTCATGATGCCGAGCACGACCAAGGAGATACCGAGCAGCCACCACAGCACGACGGCGCCCCACATCGGGGACAGGAACAACACGATGCCAGCAATGATCGACAGCACGGCGAAGAGAATTGTCGTCACCTTGGAGCCAGCATCGCCGAGCGTGGAGAACGACACGATGCCGTCGATGATCCACAGGATTCCAACCATGATGGCCAGGAAAGTACCCAGCCACAGCGCAGTCTCACCCAGCTGGGTGAAAGCCACGATGCCAGCAATGATGAAGAGGGCGCCGAGAATGATGTACCCGAATCGGCTCCAGCCACCCTTGGCGGAATTGAAGATACCCATGGCCGCATAGACAATTCCGGCAATGATCACATAGATGGCGATGATCGCGGTCACCACCATCGCTACCTTTCCGGGCCAAACCAGGATGAGGATACCGGTGATCAGTGCCACCAGACCGCCGATACCGAGGGCCGTGCGGATGCCATTGGTGATGGGTTTCTTCTCTATTGTTTCGCTCATTTAATTCCTTTGTTCGTTTGTTATTCGTGACGAGATGAAGTAGAAGACACCACAACTCATGAGTTACGTTACTCTGCCACTGGTCAGCCATCGGATGCCGACTACTGGTATTCATTTGTGGACCGGTCATGTCTGCCAGCCATACGTCGCATCGCGAGGAATTTCACGACGCGTGTCAGTTCATCACCATCATTTGGCTTTGTTCTGCGTGCCTGATTGGATGTCCTGACCCGACTTGTTGCGGCTCCACCAAGGAAGCACGATGAGGGAAGCGAAGAGGAAGCAGAGCGCTCCGATGAAGGTGCCCCAATTGGCGAGGGTGTTGTCGTACACGTCGCCATTCGGCTTGATATAGGCACCGACCGCGGAAAACGCGAAGGCGACACAACCGACGAAGTTCAGCACGAGAGACCACCACGCCACCTTCGTGGGATCGACGGCTTTCGCAACGTGAGCATGTGCAACGAAGGCAAAAAAACCGCTGATCAGGAAGGCGACCGAACCACTGGCGTCCGGATTCCACACGAGCTTCTCTTCTGCGCGCAGTGTCCTGGCATGCAGAGCGGCCGTCGTGGACATATTGAACATGATGGTGCCGAAAGACTGCGCCGCTGCAGTGAGCCATTCAGCACGCACCATCCGACCAGGTGCAAAATCAACGTCGACAGTCATCGCTCCGCTGAGAAACAGCTGAATGAAGCCGGCCACGGTGAAAAATATGGCTCCTACGAAGAAGAGCAGATTCGCTCCACCAGAACCCAGCCAGGTGGAAAAAGCTGGCGCCGATCCCAGCGCAAAGAAGGCGGAACCGATCATGAAGCCCCAGCACTGTTTCGTGACTGTGGGAACAAATCCCCGAATCGGTTTCGTAATGGTGTCGACAACAGAGGTCATGAAGATTCCAGCTCGATCGTGTTGATGGAACAGCGAGGAGGAGGGAGCCGAATCACCGGCTCCCTCCTACCAGAATCAGTGGTGGAACTGGGACTTGGTCGCGAACTCGTCAGGCAGCGGCGACTCCAGGGAATCGAGTTTTTCGACCTCAGCCTTGATGTCGGCCAGCAGGGCGACGGCAAGATCATGGCTCATTCCGAGCTTCACCACGATGCGCTGGAGCACGACATCCGACATGTTGTCGGCCATCGGATAGGCGGGCACCAGCCAGCCCTTCATGCGCAGCCTGTCGGCGAGATCGTACAGGCTCCACTTGTCGGTGTAGCCATCCTTCAGCACCCAGGCGAAGACCGGGATCGTGTCGCCCTTGGAGATCAGTTCGAACGGCCCGAGCTTCTCGATCTCGCTCGACAGAAAAGTGGCGACATCGATCGAGTTCTGCTGCACCTCGCGATAGCCCTCGAAGCCGAGGCGGATGAACTGGTAGTACTGCAACAGCACTTGGGCACCCGGGCGCGAGAAGTTCAGGGCCAGGGTCGGCATGTCACCGCCGAGGTAGCTGACGTGGAAGACCAAGGATTCGGGCATCACCTTGGTGGAACGCCACACGACCCAGCCGACACCGGGATACACGAGACCGTACTTGTGACCCGACGTAGAGATCGAGTTCACGCGGTCCAGCTTGAAATCCCACACCAGGTCGGGCTGGCAGAACGGGGCGACCATGGCACCCGAAGCACCGTCGATGTGAATCTTCACGTCGAGCCCGGTCTTGGCCTGGATCTCATCGAGCTTCTTCGAGATCGCCACGGCATCGTCGTACAGCCCGGTGAAGGTCTGGCCCAGGATCGAGACGACGCCGATGGTGTTCTCGTCGACGTAGTTCTCGAGGTTGTATCCATCCAGTGTGAGATGGTCGGGAGTCACCGGGACGTAGCGCGCTTCCACATCCCAGTAGTTGCAGAACTTCTCCCAGACCACCTGGACGGCAGCGGACATGATGAGATTCGGCTTGTCGTAGGGCTTGCCCTCGGCCTTGCGCTTCTCCTGCCAGAGCCGTTTGAGTGCGAGGCCACCCAGCATGCAGGCTTCTGAGGAACCGATCGTCGAGGTTCCGATGGTGTCGTTGACATCGGGCACGTGCCACAGATCGGCGAGGATGCGCCAGCAGCGGTCCTCGATGGCCGCTGTAGCCGGATACTCGTCCTTGTCGATCATGTTCTTGTCGGCGGACTCGAGGTAGAGCTTCCTCGCATAGTCGTCCATCCAGGTGCCGACGAAGGTGGCGAGATTCAACCGTGAATTGCCGTCAAGGATGGCCTCGTCATGCACGATCTGGTAGGCGGTCGCAGGTGCGCTCATCGACTCCGGGAGCTTGAACTTCGGCAGCTCCGTGGCCTCACCGGCTTGGACGAAGATCGGATTCAGGCCGACGTTCGGGTCGATGTTCGTCGAGTGACGAGACCGGCTGGTTTGATCGCTCACATTCTCTCCTCGGATGTCAGGAAAATTAATGTCAGGATCAATGTAGCGTGCAATATGCACCGTGTCGTATTGCGCTCTCGCAATGTCACACAGGCCTCATGTCCTGGGCACTGCCAATTGCTGCAACCCACACGCGGAAACAGGTAAGGTCGGCGGCTCAGTCTTTGGTATTCCGGATGCTGGTACCCCCGACGAGATTCGAACTCGCACTGGAGCGGGTTTAAGCCGCCTGCCTCTGCCATTGGGCTACGGGGGCCGGGCCACGGCTCATGCCGCGGCGGGAGCATCACTGCTGAGGAAGATCTTTGCCGTCGCCGTCCTTGAGCATGCCCAGCGCGATGCCGTCGAGGATGTCGGATTCGCTGGCCACCATGGCGTCGGTACCCACCCGGGCGACGACCTCGGCGACGATCAGCGCTCCCGCGCACAACACCTCGGCGCGCTGTGGCTGCACCGGCCCCCAACTGGTCACATCGGCAACGGTGGCGCTCAGCAGACGATCAGCCACCTCGCGCAGCTTGTCCCTGCCGATGGCCGCACCGTGCACCCTGGACCGGTCGTAACGGAACAGGCCGAGGCTGAGCGCAGCCATCGAGGTGACGGTTCCGGCAACCCCGATGAAGGTGCCGATGTCGGACAGCTCGATGCCGCAATTGTCGAGCTGCTCGGCAACCAGCGCACGCGCCTCGGCGATCTCCTCGGCGGTGGGAGGGTCACCATGCAGGATGCGCTCACGCAGCCTCCGCGAGCCGATGTTGAGGCTCATTCCGCACTCGATGCGGGCAGCACTGCCATCGCACTCTCCCGTACCTCGGACGAGCTCGGTGGAACCACCGCCCGAATCCATCACCAGCACAGGGTTACGGGGGCATCGAATGCCCGACAGCGCACCGCGAAAACTCAGCCGGGACTCCTCCAAACCGCTGATGACTTCGGGCTCTATACCCAGGCGAGATCTCACTCCGTCGAACAGTTCTTCACGATTGGAGGCATCGCGAGTTGCCGAGGTGGCGACGAAGCGCGCCTTCTGGCAGTCCAGATCGGCGATGATCTCCGAGTACTGCTCGCATGCGGTGAATGCCCGCTGCACCGCATCGGGAGCGAAGG
Source organism: Propionibacterium sp. (assembly GCF_047719395.1). Lineage (NCBI taxonomy): Bacteria > Bacillati > Actinomycetota > Actinomycetes > Propionibacteriales > Propionibacteriaceae > Propionibacterium > Propionibacterium sp. The sequence goes on along the minus strand of NZ_JBDNTB010000070.1, from coordinate 1,958 downwards.
CGCCGGTGGCGTCCACCCCCTGGCCGAGACCTACGAAGGTGAGCCGCCGGTCGTACTCACGCAAGGACCCGTCGGCATCCAGCCCGGCCACGAACAGCCTCAGTGTATTGGTGCCACAATCAATCGCCGCGACCCTCATTCGGCCTGCCTCTCACTCGTCATCGTGCAGGGATGCTTCCAGAAGCTGCCGACCAGGTGCGCCACCTTGTCGCCGATCGGATTCACCCCCGGCCCCGCGGCAAGTGCATGGGCCAGCATCGCGTGCAGGCACTTGACCCGGGCGGGCATTCCTCCCGCAGTGACGCCCGCCAGTTCAGGAACCACCCCGTACTGCTCCCGGTCGGCGAGATAGGCCTCGTGAGCCCTCTGCTGGCCGCGAGCCAGGCCGGCATCATGAGCCAGCTCAGCGGTCATCCCGGCCATCAGTCCCGATGCCTCCAGCCGAGAGCATTCGGCGACTGCCGACGGGCAACTCAGGTAGTAGAAGGTGGGAAAGGGGCTTCCGTCGGGCAGCCGTGGCTTGGTGGCGATCACCCCGGGCCGACCACACGGGCAACGCCATGCGACCCCCGCGAGTGACCGCGGAGTGCGGCCGATCTGTTCCTCGATGACAGCCTCGTCACTTGCACTCACGGGCTCCAACTCACGCACCCCTTCATTCTTCCACGCAGCAGATGAGCATTCTGCCGGTGGATTCAAGTGGCCGGGGCGTGGAGCGCACGATGTGGTGTCCCGAAGGGTCCTGAACGATCATTGCTTGAGCCGCGAGTGTCCCCAAGAATTCCCTTACATCTCGCTCGATAGGCATCAAGTAATTCACCTCGCATTTCATCCTGCCGGGCCGAGTGGGAAAAGCGTGATGTTGCTCACGGAATTCATCTCCCGTTTGACCGAGCCGAGCACCATGGAAAAGTCCGATGATTTTCGCAAAATTCACCTCATATTTCACCCCGTCGGGCTGGGTGAAGAAGCACTCGTCGGGCTCGGCGAGACGGCAATCACCTTGTCCGGCGCCTCCGCCGTGGCACTGGGCGCTGGCTGATCGGCGGTGCGCGCCGACCCCCACAGGCGTTGCCACCAACTCTGATTCTGCGTGAGGCCCTCGTCGGTGTGAGCGATGCTGGCGCCCCCGCCAAAGGGCTGCCCATCGGCGCCGACCACCCGGTAGCCGCTCTCCCCCGGCATCACCCAGCCGAGCCGGGTTCTCGCCTGCGCCCTGACATAGTCGGGGTCGCTCCAATCCTTCTTCTCCTGCTCCAGGTCGGCGATCTGCTGGTTGCTCTGGACGATCTGCGCATGCGCCTGGGACATCTGGGCACGCTGGTTCAGATAGACGCGCAGACTGGAGATCAGCGAAATGACCAGGATCGCGACGACCACCAGGATCGCGATGAAGCGCCGTGAGACCCGTATCCCGGAACGGACCACAGGGTCGCTCACCTCGAGCGGAGTGTCTTCCTGGTTGGGACCTTCGCCGACGGCCGTTTCGAGCTGGGTGTGCGAACGGCCCGCCCGGTGCTCAGCCCTGGCATGGGTGCGTCTGCTCGGGGTGTCCCCTGCCGAACTGTGCGCGCGCGGACGTCTGCCAGGTCTTGGGGAAGCCATGGGTCCATTGTTGCTCACCGGGCCGGGTCCGCCGGCCGGCGACGCTGCGCGTCGGGGACGGAGCGCCATTGAGGACGGCGCAGCATCGACGACGGCAGCGCAGGGCAGACCGCCGAGGCCGGTCCACCGCTCTGATGGCTGACGCCGTTGCCGCCGTGCAGGTGGTCCGAAGAAGAGGATGTGGCCCTCCAGCGCGGGTCCTCCTGGAACTTCTCGATCCCGCCGGCGCATGACTCGAGGCAGGACAGCGCTGGGGGGGGGGCCCCCCCCCGGGGGGCCCCCCCCCCCGCGCCCCGGCGCGGGGCCCGGGGGCCCCCGGGGGGGCAGGCGGGACGCCCGCTTGGGGGCCGTTG
>NZ_JBDNTB010000069.1:0-13081 GCF_047719395.1 Propionibacterium sp. | reverse complement strand
CCCCCCCCCCCCCCCCCCCCCCCCCCCCCCCCCCCCCCCCCCCCCCCCATCCGTTGAGGACTTGATTGACGATCAGTGGAACGAATCACCGCAGGCGCAGGTGCTCTCGGCATTGGGGTTGTCAATGCTGAAACCCTGCTTCTCGATGGTGTCGACGTAGTCGATCGTGGCGCCACCCAGGTAGGGCGCACTCAGCTGGTCGACAAGCAGATCGACACCCTCATAGGAGTCCACGAAATCGTTGTCGGCGCGTGAGTCGTCGAACCACAGGCGGTAACGCAGCCCCGAACAACCCCCGGGCTGCACCTCGATACGCAGCGCCAGGTCATCGCGCCCCTCCGCGCTCAGCAGGCTCCGCGCTTTCGCCGCGGCGGCGTCGGTGAGGGTGACGCCGGTGGTGGATTCCTTCAGAGCTTCTGACATCTTGATTCCCTTCGTACGGGGTACGGCCGGCATCGAGCAGGACGCCAAGAACCGCAACAACACAGCACGGCAGCGTTATTCCCGCCGGCCTGCACACCAGTGTCCGCGGCGACCTGCACGGGACAAGGCAATGCACCCCTCAGCGAAATCAGCCGGGAATCAGGCCTTCGGTACGCCCGGCATCGTCCAGGAGCTCGACGACCTCGTCGAGGGTGGCATCGGGACCGGGCAAAATGAGCTCCGAGGCGCTCAACTCGTCATCGGCCATCGCACGGCCCACGGTACTCACCCGGCCGAACAGCTCGCTGAGGCAGGCAGCCAGAGCCGCTTGATCTCTGGCGGCGACAGCATCGGCGAGCTTTTCGTCGATGGCATTGAGGGAGTTGATCTCCTCATCGGGGACGTCCCACTGTCCCTGCTCCAGGACGCGCACGATCATGGCTGCTGGCCTTCCTGTGTGGCTGTGCCGTTGCCCTCCCCCAGCTGGGGAAGCTGCTTCTCGGGTGCGGGGCTGACGGCCGGGGGGGTTGTGGTTGCCGGCCCGGCGGAGATGCCGAGCTGATTCTTCATGTTTGCCAGTTCGTTCTCCACGGATGCCGTGGAAGCCATCTGGTCGAGCTCGCGGGTGATGTCGTCCTTGTAGGTACCCGTCGGATCATCCAACGCGCCGGAGGCGAGCAGTTCGTCGACGGCACCGGCCCGGGCCTGCATCTGCTGGGTCTTGTCCTCTGCGCGCTCGATGGCGCGTCCGACATCGCCCATCTCCTCGGACAGTCCGGAGAAGGCATCGTTGACCCGGGTCTGCGCCTCCGCCGCCGAGTACTGGGCCTTGATGGTCTCCTTCCTGGTGCGGAAGGCGTCCACCTTGGCCTGCAGCCGCTGGCTGGCGCGGACCAGCTTCTCCTCCTCCTCGGCCAGCGCAGCGTGCTGGGTGTTGAGGTCGTCGAGCTGGCCCTGCACACCCGATTTGCGGGTGAGTGCCTCGCGTGCCAGGTCCTCGCGTCCAGCGGCCAGCGAGCGCTGCGCCGCGACGGTCAGCTTGTCCATCTCCTGGATCAGCTGATTTGCCTGCAATTCCACACGTTTGCGGCTGGTGGCCACGTCCGCGACACCGCGGCGGACTTTCTGAAGCAGGTCGAGCTGCTTCTGGTAGGAGTAGTCGAGAGTTTCCCGCGGGTCCTCGTACTTGTCCAGGGTCTTGTTTGCCTTGGACTTGAAGATGAGGGACAACCGCTCGAAGATGCCTGCCATAGCCGCGTCGGTCCTTCCGATGTTTTGCCTTAACCACGATGTGCGCTGCCCGTGTTGTGCACTGCCCACGATGCATGGATCACCACGTGTCAGCCATGTCAAGAGTATGGCCTCGCGGGAGTTCCGGGACAGTTCCGGCTCGCCGGATGACGGCGAGAGCGATGCAACCGAACAGGGCCGACCCTGCACATGCCTAGAATTGCAGAAGATCTGTCATCCCAGAGCAGTCATGAAGGAGTGCCCCCGTGGGACTGTTGCGTGCACGCAAGCCGCTGGACGAGGACGGCGCCGAGGTGGACGCCAAGGCCTCGGCGAAGCCGGACAAGGCCACCAACACGTCGCCGGGAACAGCCTCGGTGGCAGCGCCGGTCAGGGGCAAGGGCGCCCCGACTCCTAAGCGCAAGGATGCCGAGCAGGCACGCATGCAGCGGCTGCACCCGGTGCTCACGAAGAAGGAAGCCCGCTCCAGGGACCGCGAGTTGCGCCTGAAGCGACGCAACCAGGTGGTGCAGGCCACCGAGACCCGTCCGGAGCGGATGTTGCTGCGCAACAACGTGGACGCGCACTGGTCGGTCTGCGAGTTCACCTGGCCGGCCATCATCATCCTGCTGGCGGTGTCACTCGGCGCGCGGTACATCCCCTCGGCCACCTATGCCGGCTCGATCGCCATCTGGGTCTTCTTCGGGATCTGCGCCCTCGACATCTGGCATCGCTGGCGCGACTTCAAGAAGGAAGCCACCGAACGGATCCCCGGCTTCAACTCCAAGGGCCTTCTCACCTACATGGCCTCGCGGATGATCACCATGCGCCGCTTCCGCAGGCCAGGAGCGGTCATCGCCCGCGGGGAGACCTACTGATGCCGTTCACCTGGACGGGCCTGGCAGCCCCTGACAGCCCATTGAGCGATGACGAGCTGACAGCACTCGGGCTCGGTACTGACTTCGACAGCCAACCCGAGGCCGAGGCCTGGCTCAGCAGCGCCTACCTCGATCTCAGCGACGCCGGCGTGGCCTCCGTCAGCCTGTTCCAGGACGGCAACCTGGTCTATGGGCCGATGAGCCTCGAGGAGATGTGACAAGGGCACACGATCGTTCCTTGCGGCCCGCCTCCGGTTGGTGGGGGCAATCGAGCTGAGGGGGTGATCTGAGCCGTGATTCCCCCACACCACCGCCCTCACAGACGCGTTGCCGACGAGGACCGGGACCCGTACCGCGAGCGGACGACTTTCAGCGCACCCTGCTCGGGACGAATGGCGGCCTGACCACCTCGAAGTCCTCCACCCTGCGGCGCACCACCACCCCGACGTGCTGCCCGGGAGTCACCGAAGGGTCCAGCAGCGCCAGGCCGATGCCGGTGCGCAGGGTCGGGCCGAAGGTGCCGGAGGTCACCTGGCCGACCGTCGTGGATGTGGCATCGCCGCCTGCCACCACGCAGTCCATGCCGGGTCTGGGAATCCCCCGGCCGGTGGCTTTCAGGCCCCGCAGCCGACGAGCGGACTTGTCGACCCGGATCTTGCGCAAGGCCTGGTCACCGCGGAAATGAGCCTTGTCCCAGCCGACCGCCCAGCTGAGGCCCGCACTCACCGGATCGATTTCCGCGGAGATGTCCTGCCCGTGCAGCGGGTATCCCATCTCGGTGCGCAGGGTGTCCCGGGCGGCCAGGCCGCACGGCCGGGCACCGAACTGTTCACCTGTTTCGAGCAATGCCCTCCACACGGCCTCCGCACGCTCAGCCGGCATGACCAGCTCGACGCCCCGCTCCCCCGTGTACCCGCTGCGGCACAGCGTCAGGGCAGTACCGCCCAGTGTCGCCCCGGTGAAAGACATGTAACCGAGATCGTCCACCGGATTTCCCAACGCGCTCAGCAACTCGTCACTGCGCGGCCCCTGCACCGCGATGATGGCGAACTGCCCATGCGCATTGCGCACCTCAACCGGCTCTGGCGCCCCATCGGCCAGGATCGACGCGACCGTTGCGCAGTTGGCGGCATTCGGCACCAGCAGGATGTCCTCGCCGCTGCGCCGACAGGCGATGAGATCGTCGACCACACCACCCCGCTCGTTGCACAGCAGCTGGTATTGTGCCTTGCCCGCTGAGATGGCCGCCAGATCCCCGGCGAGCACCGTGTTGAGATAGTCCGCCGCTCCGGGTCCGGTGACCTCGATGGTGCCCAGATGGGAGACATCGAAGATGCCCAGCTTCTCTCGCACGGCGGTGTGCTCGGCGAGCACACCACCGGCCTCAGGCCCCCTGGTGACCTGGGAGTTCCCGGCGCCGCCGCGCAGGACCGGAACGGAATAGTCCAGTGGCATCAGCCAGCCGCCGAACTCCGCGAACTTGGCGCCGAGCCGCAGATGGCAGGAGTGCAGAGGCGAACGCCTCAGCTCGCCGTTTCCCGGACGATCCTGAGCAGTCGTCATGATTCTCCTCGCAGGCGCTCGGCTGGTTCGGTTCTGCAACTCATCGTCATCCGGCTCATTCCGGAGAACCGGTTTCGCCGTTCGGTCCGACGATGCCATGACTCCGCATCGTCCTGTCCAGAAACACCCGAATTTCGCTGCTGGCGACCTGAGCAGGGCGAACCGTTGGGCTCAGGGCTCCGCAGCTGTGGGTGCTGGGCGTTAGGCTGGCAGCGTGCGCCGGAATGACCCGGATGCGCGGAAAACCTGTGGTGAAGGAGTCCTGTAGAACCATGTCGACCGAAGTCACACTCCCCACACTGGGCGAAAGCGTCAATGAGGCCACTGTCTCCCGATGGCTGAAGGAGGTCGGCGACCACGTCGAGGCCGACGAGGCCCTGCTGGAGGTGAGCACCGACAAGGTCGACACCGAGATCCCCGCCCCCGTGGCCGGCGTGTTGACCGAGATCAGGGTCGGTGAGGACGAAACCGCCGACATCGGGCAGGTGCTCGGCATCATCGGTGAAGCCTCCGATGCCGGGGCGAGCGGCGGCCAAGAACCCACTCCCACCCCCGCCGGGGAGCACGTGCAGCCCGAAGAGCCCGCCGAGCCCGAGGAGTCGGCCCCGGCTGTGGTGCCTTCCACCGAGGCCGAGGAGCCGGCAGAGAAGAAGCCCGCCCGGGAGAAGCCCGCCGAAGCCACCACCAGCGGTTCCGGCACCGAGGTGACACTTCCGAGCCTCGGCGAGAGCGTCAACGAGGCGACGGTCTCCCGATGGTTGAAGGAGGTCGGCGACCACGTCGAGGCCGACGAGGCCCTGCTGGAGGTGAGCACCGACAAGGTCGACACCGAGATCCCCGCCCCCGTGGCCGGCGTGTTGACCGAGATCAGGGTCGGCGAGGACGAAACCGCCGACATCGGGCAGGTGCTCGGCATCATCGGCCAGGCAGGCGCCGAGGCCGCCGCACCGGCGCCCGACAAGCCCGCCCCGCAATCAGCGCCTGAGAAGCCCGCCGAGTCTGCTCCAGCACCCGAGCCCAGGGCCGACGCCCCGAAGTCGGCCGAAGCACCGGCCCCTGCTGCGCCGAAGCCCTCAGCCGCGAGCGTGCTCGCCCCACGTGCCACCTCGGAGGCCTTCGACGGCTATGTCACGCCGCTGGTGCGCCGTCTCGCCGCCTCCGAGGGCATCGACTTGTCCACCGTCAAGGGCACCGGAGTGGGTGGGCGTATCCGCAAGCAGGACGTCCTCGACGCCGCGGCAGCCACGAAGAAGGCCGCAGAGGAGGCGGCTGCCGCCGCCGCGAAGCCCAAGAAGCCCTCGACGTCAGCTGCATCTTCCCCAGAGGCCTCGAAACGCGGCACCACCGAGAAGATGTCGAAGCTGCGCTCCATCGTGGCCACCCGGATGACCGAGTCGTTGCACGTCTCGGCGCAGTTGACCGCCACCGTGGAGATCGACATGTCGGCCGTGTCCAGGGTTCGGGCTGCTGCCAAGGATGACTTCCGTAGGACCACAGGTGCCGGTCTCACCTACCTCGCGTTCATCACGAAGGCCGCCACCGAGGCACTTCGCCAGTACCCGAAGGTCAACGGCACCATCGACCAGGATGCGGGCACCATCACCTATCACGCCTCCGAGGAGGTGGGCATCGCAGTCGACACTCCCCGCGGCCTCATGGTGCCGGTCATCAAGGGCGCCGGAGACCTCAACGTCGGCGGCATCGCCAAGCGCATCGCCGACCTGGCAGCCCGTTCCCGCGACGGCAAGATCGGCCCCGATGAACTGACCGGGGCCACCTTCACGATCACCAACTACGGGTCGACAGGAACGCTGTTCGACACGCCCATCATCAACCAGCCCAATGTCGCCATCCTCGGCACCGGCGCCATGGTCAAGCGCCCGGTCGTCATCACGGACGCGCATGGCGAGGACACGATCGCGATCCGCCCGATGATGTACCTCTCGATGACCTACGACCATCGCCTGGTCGACGGTGCCGACGCCAGCCGCTTCCTGTCCGCGGTGAAAACCCGGTTGGAAGAAGGCGATTTCGGCGGGGAGTTCGGACTGAGCGAGCAGGCCTGATTCCAAACTCCTGAAAGCCCTCCGGGGGTGTCATCACAGTGGTGGCGCCCCTTCGGGCTGCCGGCCGGCACGAGGAGTCCAGTGCCGTCGCGACCAGGTCGACCTCCACAGCCATGCACTAGACTTGACAGGCGTTGGGGACGCCGCGATCCCCTCTTCCCGAGGCACGGAGACTGATCAATGGCGAGCGAACGGGCCAAGGAACTGGCCAAGAAGCAGAAGGCCGAGGCCAAGGCACTCAAGGCCGCCAAGAAGAATTCGGATGATCCTGCCGACTGGGGCACGATCAAGCAACTTCGCGAGACCTACAAGATCACCGCCGAGTACAACCCCAGGACTCCCCTTCTGCTCGGCGTGCCGTGGGCCGCCTGCATCGTGGTGGGCGTGGTCATCGGGCTGGTCTTCGGCTCCCTCGTCGTGTGGATCCTGCTCGGCGTGGTGGGCGGCTTCACCCTGGCACTGTGGGTTCTGCAGCGCGAGGCCAAGAAGGCGTCCTTCTCGCGGGTAAAGGGCCAGCCGGGCAGCGCCGAGCTCGCGCTCCGGATGCTCGACAAGAAGAAGTGGCACTACACCTCGGCGGTCGCGGTGGACAGGCAGCAGAACTGCGTGCACAGGGCGATCGGGCCCGGTGGGTTGATCCTCATCGGGGACGGAAAGACAGCGCAGAATCTGCTCCGCAATGAGGCCCGCCGCCACCAGCAGGTGCTCTACGGCGTCGATGTGCAAACAGTCATGGTCGGCAAGGGCGAGGGCAAGGTGCCAGTTGAAGATCTCACCGCACATCTGAAGAAGCTGCCGAAGACCTTGAACTCCGAGCAGATCGAGGAGATCGAGTACCGCCTCAAGGCGCTCGACAAGCTGCACTCCCGGGTTCCGATTCCCAAGGGCCCGATGCCGACCGGAGGCCACCAGCGGGTTTCACGGCGCGCCATGCGTGGCTGATCAACGCTTCCTCGATCAACAGCGCTCGACCGGCGCTGCTCATCGCCCATGGCTCGGGTCCTGCCGAGCGGGATCCGTGCCGTGCCGGTGCCGGTCCGAAGATCAGGAGCTGGGCACCGAGGTGAGCGGTGCTCCCGCATCTGCGCACGCGATTGTCGAGGAAGGCTTCGGCATTGGGCAGGACGAGACGGGGCGCCGGGCCCCGGCCCGGACGCCGAGTACTGGTGCCGGGTACTGGGCGATGAGCCGGTGAACACGATCGCACCGACACGGCCGCCTCACCTAGGCTGGACGACGACATGCCAAATCTGATCAGCGCCGATGGCCTGCACTTGGACTACCCCACCACCACTGTCTTCGATTCGGTCTCCCTCGGAGTGAACGAGGGCGACCGAATCGGCATCGTCGGGCGCAACGGCGACGGCAAGTCGAGCCTGCTGGAGCTGCTCACCCAGCGTCGCGAGCCCGATGCCGGGCAGGTCACCGTCCGGCGCGGAACCAGGCTCGGGGTGCTGGACCAACGCGACGACCTCCATGACGAGGACACCGTGATCCAGGCGGTCGTCGGAGATGTGCCGGACCATGTCTGGGCCGCTGATCCCAAGGTTCGTGACGTGGTCAACGGGCTGCTCGGCGATTTCGATCGGCAGGCCCTGGTCGGTGCGCTGTCGGGCGGCCAACGCCGGCGCGTTGCCCTGGCAAAGGTGCTGGCGCAGCAGGCTGACGTGATCGCCCTCGACGAGCCCACCAATCACCTGGATCTCGAGGCCATCACCTGGCTGGCAGGTCACCTCAAACAACGCTGGACACCGGGCTCCGGGGCCCTGCTGGTGGTCACCCACGATCGTTGGTTCCTCGACGAGGTGAGCGAGACCACCTGGGAAGTGCACGACCAGATCGTCGAGCCCTTCGATGGTGGCTATGCCGCCTACATCATGCAGCGAGTCGAGCGCGACAGGCAGGCGGCTGCCCACGAGGAGCGAAGGCAGAACCTCGCTCGCAAGGAACTCGCCTGGCTGGGCCGCGGCGCACCGGCCCGCTCCTCCAAGCCGAAATTCCATGTGGAGGCAGCGAAAGCCCTGATCGCCGACGAGCCGCCGGTGCGCGATTCCGTGTCGCTGCAGTCACTGGCCATCTCGCGGCTGGGCAAGCAGGTGGTCGATCTGCTCGGCGTCTCGGTGAGCTACGGCGATCATGAGGTGCTGCACGATGTGCAATGGCTCATCGCGCCGGGTGAGCGCACCGGCATTCTGGGCGTGAACGGCGCCGGCAAGTCGACACTCCTCAGCCTGATCAACGGGACTTTGAAGCCGACATCCGGAAGGGTGCGCCGTGGTGCCACCGTCAAGGTGGCCACGCTCACCCAGCAGATGACCGAGCTCACCGAATTCCAGGACGAGCCCGTACAGGAGATGCTGGCCGGCCTGCACGCCAGCTACACAGTGGGCACCGGGTCGAAAGCACAGGAACTCACCCCGGCCCAGTTCCTGGAGCAGATGGGCTTCGCATCCGGTCAGCTGGACATCCCCGTCAAGGATCTCTCCGGCGGCCAGCAACGCCGCCTCCAATTGCTGCTGGTGCTGCTCGGCCAGCCGAATGTGCTGATCCTCGACGAGCCTACAAATGATCTCGACACCGACATGCTCACCGCTTTGGAGGATCTGCTGGACTCCTGGGCCGGCACGCTCATCGTCGTCTCGCACGATCGCTATTTCCTGGAGCGCGTCACCGACCAGCAGTACAGCATCCTGGACGGCCGCCTTCGTCACCTGCCCAATGGCGTCTACGAATACCTGGCGCTCCGCCACCAGCAGCAGGAGAACGCCCAAGTCTCGCGCCCAGCTGGCCTGCCGAAGGCCGAATCCACGTCAGCCAACGACAGGGCTGCCCGCAAGGAACTGGCCGCCATCGAGCGGAAGCTGAAGAAACTGGCCACCAAGATCGACGCCCAGCAGGTCGCCATGGCCGAGCACGACCAGAGCGACTATCAGGGCATTGCCGAACAGGCGGCCACTCTCAAGGCACTCCAAACCGAGAACGAGCAGTTGGAGGACCAATGGCTGGTGCTTTCCGAGAACTTGTGATCCCTGCGTGGCCTGTTCCTGGGCTTGTCCCCGCAGAACGCAACGGGCGCACAGTGACATGTGGAGCGACGGACCACCATGTCAGTCATGTCATCGCCGATGCTCTCGTCCACGCCCGGGAGGCACAGGCTGACGATGCGGCCGGCGGCCACGTGGACCACATCCACGCCGACCACGACGGCGAGCACTGATTCGTCACCACGCGCACGACACCATCCAGGGAGCACGGGCATCCGGTCCCGTGCTCCCTGATGTTTTTCTGAATCCCCCTCAACAGCCCCGCACCATCGCGCCCACCGGCAATCTCGACAACGCCACTAGCCCGGCCAAGGTAGGGCGGATTTCCGATCGCTCAGCAAGCGCGCCGAGACCACCGCACTCAGGTTCACGTAACACGGCTGAAACATGGCCGGAACATTCATGGTCTGCGCGCCCAATAGTGTGACGGCATCACAGTGAAGTGGGCTGTTCCTGCCCGCTCATGTCCAGATCGTGGAGGAATTATATGTTTTCTGGCCCCGATGACTTGTTGAAGTTCGTGAAGGATGAGGGCATCCAGTTCATCGATGTCCGCTTCTGCGACCTGCCGGGCGTTCAGCAGCACTTCGCCGTGCCGGCTGAGGCCTTTGACGCCGACACCTTCGAGGACGGCGTCCCGTTCGACGGCTCCTCGGTGCGTGGCTTCCAGGCGATCAACGAGTCCGACATGAAGCTCATCCCGGATCCGTCCAGCGCCTACGTGGACCCCTTCCGCAAGGCCAAGACACTCGTGATCATCCACTCCGTGGTGGACCCGATCACCAACGAGCCCTACTCCCGCGACCCCCGCCAGGTAGCTGCCAAGGCTCAGGCATACCTCAAGTCCACCGGAATCGCGGACACCGCATACTTCGGCGCCGAGGCGGAGTTCTACGTCTTCGACGACGTGCGCTACAGCACCGAGCCGCACGAGAGCTTCTACTCGGTCGATTCCGTCGAGGCCGTGTGGAACACGGGCCGCGAAGAAGAGGGCGGCAATCTCGGGTACAAGACCCGTATCAAGGGTGGCTATTTCCCCGTCGCTCCCACCGACAAGGCGGGTGACCTGCGCGATGACATCATGCTCAAGCTGGAGGCCTCCGGTCTGACCGGTGAGCGTGCGCACCACGAGGTCGGCGGCGCCGGTCAGCAGGAGATCAACTACGGCTTCAACACCCTGCAGGCCGCAGGTGACGATCTACTCAAGTTCAAGTACATCGTCAAGGGCGAGGCGCAGAACTACGGCAAGTCCGCCACCTTCATGCCGAAGCCCATATTCGGCGACAACGGCTCGGGCATGCACTGCCACCAGTCGCTGTGGAAGGGTGGCGAAACCCTGATGTACGACGAGAACGGCTATGCCGGTCTGTCGGATCTGGCCCGCTGGTACATCGGCGGTCTCATCAAGCACGCCTCCTCCGTCATCGCTTTCACGAACCCGACGGTGAACTCCTACCGTCGCCTGATCAAGGGCTTCGAGGCTCCGGTCAACCTGGTGTACTCCCAGCGCAACCGTTCGGCTGCCATCCGTATCCCCATCACCGCGGGCGGCCGCAAGGCCAAGCGCCTCGAGTTCCGCGTCCCGGATCCGTCGGGCAATCCGTACATGACCTTCTCGGCCCAGCTGATGGCCGGTCTCGATGGCATCAACAACCGCATCGAGCCCCCGGAGCCCACCGACAAGGACCTCTACGAGCTGCCTCCTGAGGAGCTCAAGTCCATCAAGAACGTGCCGGACTCCCTGGAGGAGGCCCTCGCCGCGCTCGAAGAGGACCACGACTTCCTCACAGTCGGTGATGTCTTCACACAGGACCTCATCGACACCTGGATCTCCCTCAAGCGCGAGCAGGAGCTGAACGTCATCCGTCAGCGCCCGACTCCCAGCGAGTTCGAGCTGTACTACGACATCTGATCCGAAGCAGTTCAGTTCCTGTCAGTAGTTGCTGAAACGGCCTCGGCCCGCATGAACGTCTGTGAGCGTTCTGGGGGCCGAGGCCGTTCTCGGCTTTTCGGAGGTGCACCGCGGGGAAGGCGATCACCCACGCTACTGCGGCATACTGGGGCCCATGCATGCCTCCACCCGTCTCGCAGCAGCCGGTTCGGCACTGCTGATCGGAATGGCGGTGACGCTGACGGGATGCTCGGGCCTGAGCTCTCCGGTGGCATCGGGGAACCCCGGCAGCGATGCAACGCCGAGCATGACAGAAACTCCCAAGCTGGCCTCCAGGGCGCAGCTTCCTGCAAGTTTCGATGGCTGGGCCCCCACATCCTCCCCCACTGCGATGCCCACTGATATCGACAATTCGCGCAGCCGTATGCAGACGGCAGTCTTCCTCGATGGCACAGGCAAGCAGTCCCGCATCGTCACGCTGCTCGTGAGCTCGGACAAGGGTTATGTGCAGTCCCAGCGCAAGGCCCTGGATGGCGGGCAAGCTCTCGGTCAGTCCTTCTGCGGCACCCCCACCGGGGTTCCCAATGCCACCAGCTGCATCATCGTCCTGGATGGTGGTCTGCTGCAGACCACCGAGACAGGGCAGGACGCCTCGGCGCTGGCTGAATTCACCAACGGCATCTACGCATCCTTCGAATAGGCGGTCGCCATGTCACGCGCGGAATCCGATGGTCCTCTGACACTGGCGGCTGATCACGGGCCTGACAATCCCAGTGGAGCCCACGGCACCGGAATCATCCCCGGCCCGGTGCTACGTTACGAATTCGGCGCACCGGGCGGAACAGCGCTGCTGGATCACGACCTGTCCGTGCCGCCCGATTCCTGCCTGGCCATCGCCCTGTTTCCTGCCCTGCAGTTCAGCAAGCCCGGGACCCACGAAACAGATCCTGTCCCCGACTTCGACTCCTGCCTTGTCGCGGTGCGGATACGCGTGGCCGGGCGGGCGCTCCCCCTCACCGACCAGTACGCCCAGGTCTCCGCCACCGACTCGTACGGCTGGCTGTGGGCTGACCAGTGGAATTGGCTCGAATTCGATCTCGGGGAGCTGGCCGGGCAGACGATCGAGTCCGTGGAACTGGTCGCACCGGGAGACCACCGAGGTCACGGTTGGTTGCAGCTGGCAGGCGTCCGTTCCAAACCACACGAACCGGATGATGTGGTGGCCCGCGCCACCATGATGCGGGGTACCCACTCCGAGCACGGGTTCTCCCGGGGCAACACCTATCCGATGGTCTTCCGGCCGGGCGGCCAGCACGCACTCGCCCCGATGACCGATGCCCGCAACATGGGTTGGCCTTACTCCTGGAATGGCCGCGGGCCGCTGCCGCGCATGCAGGGGCTCGGCTTCGTGCACGCACCCAGCCCGTGGATCGGTGATCGCAACAATGCCCAGTTCATGCCCTGGATCGGACGTGCGGAGATCGATCCGGGCCGCAGGGAACTGCTGTTCCGCCACGTGGAGGAGACGGCACGTCCCGACCTGTACCGGGTGCACATGGTGGATGTCGATCAGCATCCTGGCAGCGTCGAGGCGTCCATGACCGCCACCGAGCACTGCGGGGTGCTGCGCTTCGACTTCGAGACCCAGGAACGCTGCGGGGTGATCGTGGACCAGCCCTGTGGTGGGCACACCGCGATCAGCCCGCTGCCGGACGGCCGGGCGGCAATCATCATGACGATCGATGCGCGGCTCGGTTTCGACGATCCGGACAATCCGATGCCGGGCGCCTTCGTCTATGCAGAGACTCTGCAGCCGGTACAGGCGCTGCGCGCGGCGGATGCACCGGCTGGCCTGCGCTCGCTGCACCTGGGCCGGGGGGGGGGGGGGGGGGCCCCCCCGGGGGGGGGGGGGGGGGCGGGGGGGGGGGGGGGCCCCCCCCGCGGGGGGGGGGGGGGGGGGGGGGCGGGGGGCGGGGGGGGCGGGCG
>NZ_JBDNTB010000068.1:0-13684 GCF_047719395.1 Propionibacterium sp. | reverse complement strand
CCCGACACGCCAGCCAGACTCAACCCCCCGCTACACCCCGGATCGCGAAGAGCCAGATTGCAGTCTGCTGGGGTCGCACTACCGCCGGAATTGCCGCGAGAATGCCCACCGGCTGGACACGTGAATTGGAAGTCATCCAGACTAATGGTGGACCATCATTCGTTCCGGGAAATCCCGTGGGAGATTCACTTCACGTGATGGCGGCTTCCGGAAACGGAACAGTTCGCGGACTCGCGGCGCCCACCATTCTGGATGACGCAGGAGCGGCAAAGATGCTTCGCATCGACAGATCCGTGGCGAATACTTTCAAGGCCGCCGAGTCCAGCCGCATCATGTTGTTCTCCCCCGGCAGCGTCAACGCCAATTCGGTATTGGTGCAATCGGGATATCTGTCTGCAGAGCAAATGCAGCAGATGAAATCTGTTGGCGTTGCGGGTGACGTGATGAGCCATTTCATCACGGCTACGGGCGATCTGGCGGATCCAGACCTGGACAGCAGAACACTGTCGATGAACCTCGATGCAGTTCGCAGATGCCCAAATGCCATTGCCGTATCAGTGGGGCCACAGAAGGCGGAGATCACGAGGGCCGTGGTCACATCGGGCCTGTGCAGCGCCCTCATCGTCGACAGCACAATTGCCGAGAGCCTCCTCTCGGCACCCAATATTTCCCATGAAGAAGATATCGGCAGTTGACCCCTGCCACCTTTCATCAATCAGAAGAGGAAGAGAACAATGGCAACAATTGCAGTGCTCGGTGCTGGTGTGATGGCTTCGGGTCTCACGAACCCTGCGCGGGACAACGGCAACGAAGTCAGGCTCATTGGTACCCATCTGGATGACGACATCATCACGTCCATCAAGGAAACAGGCATTCATCCAGTGCTCGGCGTGAAGCTTGACGAGGGCGTCAAGCCGTTCTACTTCTCTGATGCCGAAGAACAAATTGCCGGTGCCGATGTCGTGATGGTCGGCGTGAATTCGTTTGGGATCGACTGGGCGGGCGAACAACTCGCGAAATTCCTGCAGCCAGGCCAGAAAGTCCTGGTCATCACCAAGGGGATGCAGGCGGATGCCGACGGAAATCTGGATATTCTGCCCCATGTCCTGCAGCGGGCAGCCGGTGACAAGGCGGACAAGGTGACATGGTCGGCGATCGTCGGCCCGTGCATTGCTGGCGAGCTCGCTGTGCGCCGCCCCAGCTGTGTCGTCTTCAATGGCGAGGATCCCGAATCACTGGAATACCTCGCAGGTCTCTACCGCACCGACTACTACCACGTGTGGACGTCGACTGAGTTCGTCGCGCACGAGGTCGGTGCAGCGATGAAGAACGTCTTCGCCTTCGGCCAGGGATTCGCTCATGGCATTCTGACCAAGAACAAGGAGCTGGACGCCAAGTACGTCATGTTCAATTATTCGGCGGCGCTCTTCGCCGAGGGCTCCCGAGAAATCCATCAGTTCATCGAGTTCATGGGCGCGAATCCGAAGGTCGGAGACGGGCTGGGCGGTGTCGGGGACATGTTCGTCACCTCCATGGGCGGCCGCAATGTGAAGGCTGGCGGCTTCGTGGGGGCTGGCGTCCCCTTCTCAGAGGTACGCGAGGTGCACATGAAGGGCATCACCCTTGAGGGTGTCGCCGCGATTCGCGTGGTCGGTGCCGCGCTGGAGAAGCTCACCGAACGTGGCGTCGTCGCAGCCGACGACTTCCCGCTGGTGCGTTTCCTGTATGACGTGGTTGCCCGGGACGGTGCTCTGGAGGTTCCGTGGGACACCTTCTTCGGCGGGCAGAGGAGCCTCGTCAGCACCGGTAGCTGAGTCACCGACTCAGCCAGTACGCGGGCGTCCGCTCCGATCACATTCGGGGCGGACGCCTGTCCCTGTGGCAACTGGCCGAGCTGCCGGCATCTCCCGAGTTCTGCCTGGAATGAGTCGGGCCGAGTTGAGGATGAACGCCGTCTCGCTGGACACGTGGACGACCGCGGCCAGCACCGGCCCGAGAATGCCCACCCCCGCCAGGACCATGCCTGCCAGATCGACCACCACAGTGCCGATGAAGTTCACCATGATGATGCGCCGTGCTCGGCGCGCAATGCGCAGGGTTTCCACGAAGTCCGATGGGTCTGAACTGATGAGGACGAGATCGGCGCTCTCGCGTGCGATGTCAGTGCCCGAGCCCATGGCCACACCCACATCGGCCCTTGCCAGAGCCGGTGCGTCGTTGATTCCATCCCCCACCATCGCGATGCGGCGCCCCGCGGCGCGCGCGGCGTCGATAGTCGCCAGCTTGTCGGTCGGGAGCAGATGGGCATGCACCTCGTCGATGCCCACTGCATTGGCGATCGACTGCGCAACCACTTGGCTGTCGCCGGTGAGCATGGCGACCTCGACGCCCATCGACTTCAAATCCCTCACCGCCGCAGATGTCGTGGTCCGGAGGCTGTCGGACTGCGTGATGGAGCCGAGCCAACGGCCCTCGCAGGCCACTTCCACTCGGGCCACAGTGCGGGCCCCGGCGAGTTCTCCCGAGTTCCCCACCTGTGGCACGAGTCTGCTGTTGCCGACCTGCACCTGCTGCCCGTCGATCGATGCGGTCACGCCCATGCCAGGCACATAGCCGACATCATCAGGCTCTGTCAGAGCAAGATTGAGGACCTGCGCACGAGCCACGAGGGCTTGTCCGATCGGATGCTCGGAGTGCAATTCAGCACTCGCCGCAAGCCTCAGCAACTCATCAGCGGTAGCCCCCGGCGCAGGAAACACGCCGGTTACCTGGATGATGCCCTCGGTAAGCGTGCCGGTCTTGTCGAACATGGCCGTGTTGACGGTGGACAGAATCTCCAGGTGCTCGCCGTCCTTGACGAAGGCGCCATGGCGGGCGCAACGCGCGATTGCTGCGAGCACCGCCAGCGGCGTCCCCGCGGCCACCCCGCATGCACCGGCGACGATCACCACCGAAATGGTGGAGCGGGCATCGCGAGTGACCAGCCAGGTTGCCACCGCACCCGCGATCGCCACGAGCACCAGCCAGGTAGCGAGACGGTCCGCCAGACGCTGCACCGGAGCACGGCTTGACTGTGCCTGCTCGACAGCCGCGATGATCCGCCCGTAGGCCGACTCCGCGCCCACCCGTTCGGCGCGGATTTCCAGCACGCCCAGCTGATTCACCGAGCCGGCGAACACCTGCTCGTCCGGAAGGGCATCCACGGGCAATGACTCCCCGGTGATGCGGGAGGCATCAACTGTGGAGCGCCCCGCCACCACCGTTCCGTCCACCGGGACGCGGCCGCCAGGGCTGACCACGACCACCTGACCGGCGACGACCTGTGATGCCGGTGTCCGCACGATCTGATCACCCTGCCGAACCTCCACGGTTTCGGGCAAGAAACTGGCGAGCTCGCTGAGGGCATCGCGGCCACGATCCATCGTGAGATCCTCAAGGATCTCTGCGGCGATCACGAATGCCGTGATGACCAGGGATGTCACCCATTCCCCGATGGCCGCCGCGGCAAAGATCGCGATGAGCATGGACAGCTCCATGCTCATCCGGCGAGCAGCGATGTCATGCGCGGCTTCCACGCAGATGGACCAGCAACCCACTGCGAGACCCACCACTCCGACGCCGATGACGAGCCAGTGCAATTGCGCCCAGCCCGCCAGCCCGACGAGGACCGCGCAGGCCACGACCACGGCCACGCGATGCACTTCCCGATGGTTCACCTGTGCCCACAGCCCCGGGGCGTCTTCGACGGTGGACGCCGGCGCTACCCCAACAGCCGGCCCCTGGAGCGGATTCATCGCCCGCCGCCAGGCAGGGGATCGTCTGCACCGCCGGCTTCCAGATGGTGCCGAGGCAGGAACTCGACAACATGTTCAGCCTGGTAGACAGCCTGGGTGATCAACGCGACGGCGTGCTCGTCGACCAGGCGGTAGTAGACGCGATTCCCCTCCTGGCGGGGGATCACGATGTGTGCCCACCGCAACTTGGCCAGGTGCTGCGAAACGGCCGGGCCCTGCTTGCCGACCATGGTGGCCAGCTCCCCCACGGAGTGCTCACTGTTGATGAGGGCCACGACGAGGCGAATCCGCGTGGGGTCCGACAGCAGGGAGAACACCTCAGCGGCCAGCTCTATGTACTCCGAATCGAGTGTCACCCCAGCGGAAGCGGAGTCCAGATCTACTTGTCTACTTGCGTCCATTCGCAGATAGTAAGTTAGTAAGGCCTAACTTCCCACGATGTCCACAAGAAGAGAGCTACATCACCATCGCCATGGGCATGGAGAACAACACCGCGTTGATCACTGCCATGATGAGGATCGGTGCCCAGTTCAGGGCAAGACTCAACCTGGGCGCCGAACCACCCGCGGCGGATTGCGTGGAGCGGGAAGACATTCCGGACATCCGATATGCCGTGTACAGCGACAGCGCGGTGCCCGCAACGATGAGCACATACTGAATCACCTTCACCCCCACCGGGCCGACCACCGCTGTGGACTGCCCGGCATGGCTTGCACCGAACATTCCAGAGAAGGAAAAGGCCAGCGACTTTCCCTCGGCCAGCAGGTGGAACAGGATGTGTGCGATGTGCACCGAGATGCCGAACGGGATGAAGGAATAGCCGAATCGAGCGAAATTCTGCTTCGTGGACAGACCATCACATTTCCCGGCCAGCCAGGACGCCAGGGCGAGCAGGACGATCGGCGCCGCGATCGTGGGGATGAACGCGAAGGTGAGGGTGAAGAGATCATCGGAATCACTGCCGAATTGGTCGGCCACCCCGCCCAGGAAGCTCTGCCAGATCGGCAGCATGGACATATTCTCCAGCAGCACGATGCCGACAATCGTCATTGCCAGGAAGCCGACATCGAAATGCGGACGGCGCACATGCCACAGCTCCTCGGCAGGCAACCGCGGGCTGAGCCGGATCGAGTCGTTGGGGCAGTTCTTCACACATCCGGAGCAGTAGTCGCACTGCGAACTGGAATCCATCGCCCTCGGGAACTCGAACATATGGCAGCCCTCACCGGCCACGCCGCCCTTCAGACATGCCTGCACCTCGCATGATGTGCAGGTGGAGGCCTTGGTTCCCCGCAGCTCGAGCATGCCCACCCGGGCGTAGTTGCTGGACAGCCCGCCGACGAAGCAGACATATCTGCACCACGTGCGTCGCTCGTAGAAAGCACCGAAAATCACTGCACCGACGGTGACCCCGATGAGCAGGGCCGCCGATCCGCGCGGAGATTCCGACAGACCCCAGACATGTTCCATCCAGGTGACCACCAGAAAGACTCCGATGACGATCCACATCGCGTTACGGCGTAGGAACTTGGGCACTTCCCTGTTGGCTCCCACGAGACGCTGCACGAGATCGCTCATCAGCCCGAATGGACAGATGGAGCACCAGAAACGTCCGACGAACAACAGCATGATCGGCAGGATCGACCACCACAGCACCCACATCACCGTGGCGCCGAAATTCTCGTCAGCATTCAAAGGGCCGGCCAGCAGCTCATAGACGATGAAAACACTGCCGATGAGCACGGGAACTTGGACAACCCCGGGATACCATTTGCTGCGCATAATTCCGGCAACAACCCGATTGTCCAGCAGATTGATGCGCTGTCTCGGGCCTGATCGCGGGGCATTGCTACCAACAGTGGAGATATCGCCGGAAATCTTGCTCTGAACTTCTGGGCTCACGCTATTCGTCCTTACACAAGCACGAATGGCCGGTGCAACATCATTTCGTGCCGCACCGGCCATTTCTTGCATTTACTCTGGGTCATTCACTCGGGTTGGCCCCATTACGCTCGGTTGCTCATGTGTTGGGGCGCATCAGACGCCGGCCGGAGCTGCCTTCTTCGCAGGACTCTGATTCTTCTTGCGGCCGGGCATTCGTGACAGCCAAGAACCCATGATGACCGAGGCGCCGAGCCAGATGATCGCCTGGGCGATGAAGGAGTACATCCGGAACCGGGAGAGCACATCGGCTGGGAAACCCGGGAACAGGATGGCGCCGCTCGGATCGGTGGCCGCCAACGGTGTTTCGGTGGTGATTGGAATCGTCACTGCCGAATCCCCACTGCCATAGGTGACCTCGGTGCCGAAGTACTGGGTGTTCTGGGCAAGGGAGCCCAGGCTCGGCAGGATCGCGAAGAGGATGCACATCGCAGTCACATAGCAGGCACCGGCGATGATGACCGCGTACCAGGTGTCCATCGACTTCGACAGTCGGCGAGCCAGGTAGGCGGCAAGGATCATGAAGACGACCGAACACACGACAGTCAGCAGATAGAGATTCCCGCGCTGGTGAATCGTCCAACTGTGGCCGATCGCCGGAGGATTCGGCGGGTACTTCAGGGCGGGCACGACGAACACGGAGATCCAGCCGAGCAGGCCGATCACGAGCAGGGTCATGCGGATGGTCAGCGGCGGCTGGCCGGCGGTGACCTTGAGGACGATGCGGAAGGCCACTGCGATGAGCAGGCCGAATGCCAGGCCCATCAGGACCATTCCGGTGGCGATGCCGATATTGCGCTGGATGCCGCGAGAGAAGATCTCGATGTCGGGTCCGGGCTCGGGGAACTTGATGCCGGCTGCGGCGTCAAGATCGTTGATGTGGTCCATGACCTCGTCACGGGCGCCTTCGTAGTCGATGGCGAGTTGAATCTGGGGCTCGACGAGAATCCTGGCGAAGATGAAGGCCAAGAATCCTGCAATCGCACCCGAGACAGCACCGGTGAGAAAGATCTTCCGGTCGCTCAGGTATTGAATCATTGTTTTCCTTGTCTGCGGGCGCACCAGAGCGCACCCCGCCCCTCACGGGTATGCATCAGAAACGACTCTCCGGGGGCGGAACGCGGATGCGGCACGGAATTGTCGAGGTGAAACATCACCCCTCAGGGCAGCACAGAGCCGGGCGCAACAAGGACATGACTGCGCGCAACAGGGCTCAGCGCACTACCTGCACGGTGCATACGCACCGAAATTTCCTGCTGCTCAGTGGCAGGGGAAGCCGAGGAAATGACGGGAATCATGCACGAACTCATGAATGTGCATGTCATTTCCGAAAATGGAGTAGGCGCCCTGGTCGACACCGATGAAGTAGTAGAGCAGCAGGGCAACGACTACAGCAGAAATGATCCAAGGAAGTGCTGACTCCTTGACCCAGTCAACTGCACCGGCCTTCTCTGGTACTGCCGCGTAAGAAGACATCTGAGAAACCTTTCCTCAAGGGATTACGCGTCCCGAACTGATGAAACGCCCTGAGGGGGAGGTCTGAACTCGTCCCGCGAACAAACCGCGGGCTTCACAGTGGCGCGACCGTATCGGATTGGACCGATTTCTCCCCGACCGAACAGCCTCAGGGTAACACCGGGTCTTCCACTGAATATCAGGTGGTCCCCCTGGAGTGGCTCTCCCGCACGGCAGGTGCTTGTTGTCTTGTCGGCGCTGCACTGTTCCTGAATGGACGCAAGGCTGCACAACCGGAGCCGGCCGGATGCCCGGTCCGGCCGGGGCGCGGAACCCCTCAGGCGCTGGGCGTGGGAACTGCGGTGGTCATCTCGGCGGCAGGCATCGTCATACCATTCGGCATCGTCATCATGGCCGTGGACGAACTCGAAGGCACGCTCTGGGCGGCATCCATGGACATCCCGGACATCGGCATCGTGGAACCATCGGGCATCGTCATGACGACTGTTGAGCTGGTCATCGGCATCGATTCGCCGGCCGACATCGTCGAACCGCCGCTCATCGACATGCCGGCCATGGGTGCATCGGAGCCACCCGAGCTGGCGACGGCGCGGATGATCACCAGGGCGAACACCCCGAGCGCCACGACGACGACGATCACCCGGCCAACTTTGCGGCGGTTCGATGATTTCCTGGGCACTTGGCCCTTGTCAGATTCGGGCGAGGACATCTGTCTCCTTTGGCGACCAGCCATCCCAGCCGGCACACGCTGAAGATATCGCAGGCCCGGGAGCGGCCCATGCCCACATCCGTCAGGGTGTCAGCTGGCCCAGTGCCCTGCATAGAACAGGCCGGCCCACCAGATCATGACCGACACGCTGGTCGCTGCCGCGAGCACCAGCACGACGATCCGCGCTGTCCTGCCCTCCGGCGAGGAGGGACGCCATGCGGCCCAGGAGCCGATGCCGATGAACAGCGGGAACCACAACAGCACGGCTCGATTCACCGAGATGAACCAGGTGGTGCAGCTCAGCGCCAGTACCTGCAAGAGCACATAGAGCGCCTGGGCCCATGCCCGCCTGACAAGGCATCCCACCACCGTGAGATATCCGATGACGACCGAGACGATCTCGAATCGGAAGAGCCAGGCCCGCGACGGCTCGGCGGGCCAGGCCTCGGGATGAGTGGCGAACAATGTGTTCTGAAAACCCTGCCACGGCGACATGAAAGTGCGATGCCAGCCGGCCTGCTGCGCACCGAACCACGCCTGCCAGCTGCCGGTGAGGCCATGCAGGTAGATGACGAAGCCCGCAACCACCGCGCAGGGGATCACCAGCCAGGCGAGGTGCCGCAGCCTGGCCACCGGAGCCTTCTCACTTGTCCCTGACTCGCCGCCTGCGATGCCCTGTTCACGCCCTGCAGGCTCTCCCCCGGTCAACGCCAACACGGCGAGCCCCGCCACCAGGAACAACCCCGAGACCCGCACCGTACAGGCCGCCGCAGCCAGCACCGCCGCCAGCGGCCAGCGTCCCCGGCGTGCCATCAACCAGGCCCAGAATCCAAGGGCGCAGAACAATGCCTCGGTGTAGGGCACCACGGTGAACACGGCCATCGGCGCGATGAGCCAGGCGATCGCCGCGAAGGGTCCTGCCAGCCGGTCGAGTGCCAGTGCCGCCGCCAGTGCCGAGGCATTGCTCACCAGCGCAGCGCCCAGGATCATCGGCACCCCCACCGCACCAACACCACGCATGACAAGGGGGAGCCCTGGGAAGAAAGCCATGTTCTGCGGATCGGCATAGCCGTTGAGAGCGATCGCCAGATAGTGCTGCACGTCCCAATTGCCCAGCACATCGTCCACCCGCATGCCGCTGCGCACCATGATGAGCCCCGCCGTGACCAGCAGCACCACACGAGTCGCCAGCCACGCCGCGATGACGGTGCGCGTGCGGCCAGGCTTCCGGCCCAAAGGGCCATTCACGTCAGGGACACCCGAGCCCACCCCCGTAGGAACCGACGCAGCAGAGGATTCCCGGTGCCATGACGAATCAGGCATCCGGCACCGCATGCGCCCGGATCACCCACGGGGCATCCGTGGCATGGTCGAGGACACCGCCCACCGGGTCGTCTGTGTAGGGCACCCGCACCGGATCGTCCCAGGGTTTGAGTATGTCGCGAACAACCCGCGAGGCCACCCACAGCTGCACGGCGATTCTCAGCAGGACGGCCACCCAGTAGAGCACGTTGGCGCTCTCGCCGACCCCCAAGATGCCTTCCAGAAGGCCCCACACGGCGAAGAAGTACATCAGCTCGGCCACATTCCACACCGCCCAGTCCACGACCTTCGGCCTGGCCAGCACGAGGAAGGGCAGCAGCCACAGCGAGTACTGCGGGGAATAGACCTTGTTGCACACCAGGAAGACCACGAGGAGCAGAAAGACGACTTGGCCCAAGCGTGGGCGCAGGGGAGCGTTGAAGACCAGCCAGGCCACGACCACCAGACCGGCAATCATGAACACGGCGACGATGACATTGAGGCCGGGCACGGAAAGACCCATGAGGCTGAGGACGTACCACAGCGAGCCGAGATCGGCATTGCGCTGGAAGTTCATCGTCCAGAATCGCGCCCACCCGGCCGGGGCAGTCATGATGACCGGCAGGTTGACCGCCACCCAGACCACCACCAGCGCGGACATGAAACGCACGGCCTCACGCATCTTGCCCGCCCGTATGCACAGCAGCAGGAGTGCCGCCACCACGAGAATCGGATAGAACTTCGCCGAGAAGGCAAGGCCGATGAGTACTCCGGCGAGAGCTGGCCGCCGGCGTGCCCACAGCAGCACGCCGAGCGAGGTGAGCGCGACTGCCAGCATGTCCCAGTTGATCAGGCCGGTCGCCGCGACCACTGGAGCCGCAGCGATGAACAGCGCGTCGAAGCTGCGGGTCCTCACCCCTCCAGTGGCCGCGCCGGCGGAATCACGACCCATCAGCAAATGGGCGATGACAAGGGCGAGGAAACAGCAGAACAGACCGATTGAGGTGAGCACGAAGAAGAGCTGACTGGCATCCAGTTGCTGCTGGCCGCTGGCCTGGGGGCCGACCACGCCCCCGAAGAGGCGGGTGAAATACCGGCCCAGCATCACGACATAGCCGATGAGAACGGGGTACTCCAACTGCGCCTGGCCGTAGACCGCCGCGCCGAGGGAGATGCCATGCCCCTGGTAGATGAGCGGCACATCGCTGTAGCAAAGCCGCAGGAAGGGATTGACGGGCTGACCGTAGGTGTGCTGCTGGCAGGGCGCCTGTCGCGCCATCAGGACGATCCAGTTGAGAGCCGACAGCGCCAGGGCCCAGGGCACCGGATTGAACCAGACTCCCCACGGGCCCGCATGACGCCCGAGGGGCCCACCGATGCGCTCCGTGAACTGCTGCATGTAGCCACTCATCGCGACCGGGCTCCCCCTCTGGCTCGCACTGACAGCAGCTCCTGCGACCAGGCGCGGCTGCACAACCGAATGTGCATACCCGGCTCTATCGTCCCGCTCCAGTAGCCGCAGCCTGTTCCTGCGCCCTACCGACGGGAGTATTCGCCTGAGCGCCTGCCGCCGTGGCCGTCTGCCCCGCAGGAGCTTGTGTTGCCGTGGCGGTGGTCCCGCCATAGCCCTGCTGCGTGTATCCGGTTGAGGTGGCGGTGGCCGTTGGCCAGGTGTATCCGGTTGAGGTGGCAGTGGCCGTTGGCCAGGTGTATCCGGTTGAGGTCGGGGTCTGTGCGTAACCGTTGTCCTGGGTCTGCGACTGCGCGGGGACCGGTGAGGCACTCACGCTGTACCGATTGTCGAAGGTCTCCTTGGGCATTCCCTGCATGGCTTCCTGCATGTAGCTCACCCAGGTGCGCGCCGGATACAGACCTGAGGAGAAGCTGCCGGAGGGCGAATAGGGATCGAGATTCGCATTGCCGTCGCCAACCACGTACATCACCGCCGTGGAGATCTGCTTGGTGGCGCCGACGAACCAGGCCGAAGTCGTCTCGTTCCCGTCATCCTTCGTGCCGGTCTTCGCGATGACCTGGCGGCCAAGGGCCTGAGCCGCTGTTCCCGTGCCGCTCGTGACGACTGACTCCAAGCCGGTCTGGGCGGTCTGGGCCACCCCGGTCTCGATCGTCTGGTCGGCATTGGTGTTGCCCACGTAGACGTCCTTGCCGGAGGAATCCTGCGCCTCCTTCACCACATGTGTGGTGTTCCGTCTGCCGTCATTGGCGATGGTGGCAAAGCCGCTGGCATTGGACAGCGGGCTCACCTGTGCGGTGCCCAGCGCGATCCGGTTGTTGAGATCCCAGCCGTCGGCAGTGGGAACACCCGCGTCGTTGGCGGCCTGCACCACAGAGGCCGGGCCGTTCTTCATTCGTGTCACGAGATCGGTGAACGCCGTGTTCATCGAAAAGGAAGTGGCCCTCAGCAGGGCGACCGACCCGTAGTTCACGTTGGAATCATTGTGCACCGAAACCTGGTCACCGGCGGGGGTGAAGGTGTTGCCGTTCAGAACGGTGTTCAGCCCGAACCCTTGCCTCAGCCCTGCGATCAGTGCCCACGCCTTGAAGGTGGAGGCAGCGGGACGCGCTGTGGTGGCCCAGTCCAGCTGAGAGGTCAGATAGTCGGGACCGCCATACAGCGAGTAGACCTCACCGGTCCCGACCGCCACCGAGGCGATGGCGACATGCAGACTGGAGGGATCCTGGTTCGTCTTGGCATTCTTGATGGTCTGGGCCGTGTAGTCCTGGGCGGTCTTGATGGCATTGGCCTGCATGGCCGGATCGAAGGTGGTGATGATCTTGAGGCCACCGCCGTTGATCTCCGCGTCGGTGAGACCGTTGCTCTCCAGTTCCTTGACCGCCAGGTTGATCAGAAAACCGTTGGGCCCGGCATAGGTATCGGCCTGCTTGGCCTGCTGGATCGCAGGCAGTTTGCCGTAGTTCGAATCGTGATCCTCCTGGGAGATGTTGCCGGCCTGGAGCATCCCGTCGAGGACATAGTCGTAGCGCTCGACGAGCTGCTGCTGGGCCTCGTCGCCATTGGAGGGATCAAGGCCGCTGGGATTGTTGATCATCGCTGCGAGCATTGCCGATTGCGGCACCGTCAACTGGTCCGCGGTAGTGCCGAAGAAAACCTCCGCAGCGCGTTCCACGCCGTAGGCGCCTCGCCCGAAGTACACCGTGTTGAGATAACCGGAGAGGATGTCCTCCTTGCTCACCTCGGTGCTCAGCTTGACGGCCAGCGCCAATTCATGGAGCTTCCGGCCCATCGTCTGGTCACTGTTGAGATAGCGGATCTTGATGTACTGCTGGGTGATGGTCGAACCGCTCTGCAGCTCGCCACCACGCGAAATGGCCACCAGTGAACGCCCGATCCCCTTCGGGGAGATACCCCGATTCGTCCAGAAGGTGCGATCCTCCGCCGCGATCGCGGCATTCTTCATGTTGTCCGAGATCTTGTCGTACGGCACCACGGTGCGGTTCTGGATCGACAGCTCTCCGAGCTTGGTGGTGCCGTCCCGGAAGTACAGCGTTGTCGTCTGGGACGAATAGTTCTGGTTCGCATCGGGCAGCTTCACACTGGCGTAGTAGACGAATCCGCCGATGACGACTGCGAGCATCGCGATGACCACCACCAGAGCAATGATCGCGACAATCCGCTCGGCGAGATGGCCACCCTTCTTGCGGGAGCCCTTGCCAGCGGCCCTCCTGGGCTTGGGGTGCTGGGAACTCGCACTGCGCTCAGCCATAGATGTCCTCTACTGTCTGCACATGGCGAGGCGAACGGCGTTTCCGCCCGTCTCCTAGGAGATAGCTCCTGATCCGGAAATTCCACCCGCAATCGGGGCAGACCTCCACCTCATGGACCGTGAACTCGCCGAACTGACTCTCCATCTCAACCAATTCCGCCGATTGCTTGATCCGTCCTGAATACTGCCCCAGCTGATCACCGAAGACATAGGTCAGGACGACGAGGTGTTCTCCGGCGCACACCGGGCACTCTCGCCCCGCGGGAACCCCGTGGTGGAGGGCGGATGTCACGAGCAGGGGATCCGCATCGCAGGGATCGGATTCCATCATCACGCGGCTCGGACGCCTCAGCGCCTCGAGCGTTGCCCGGCGCTGGAGCGCAAAACTCATCACCTGGCGCTGCGTCCGCATGGGGCAAGACTAATAGGAGACCATGTGTGACGGTGATCAGCGCCGGATATACCGCTACACTAGGCGGGCGCCATTGCGCGGGGCATTAGCTCAGCTGGTAGAGCGACGGCTTTGCAAGCCGTAGGTCAGGGGTTCGAGCCCCCTATGCTCCACCGAAGATCGGATGTTCAAACCCTCGACATCGGACGTTCGGCGCCCAGTTTGGTCCCCCCGGCCCCGGCCGGTGTGGGGGGGGGGGGGGGGGGGGGGGGGGGGGGTTTGTTGTGGGGTTTGGGGTTTGGGGGGGTGGGGGCCGGCCCCCCGGGGC
>NZ_JBDNTB010000067.1:0-14229 GCF_047719395.1 Propionibacterium sp. | reverse complement strand
TCCTCGAGGCCGGAGGATTCAGACCCCAACTACACCCTCAATCGTGAAGAGCCGGTAGACCAGGATCGGTTGTGCATGATCTCAAGTTCTACGCAAGCATCACGCCACACGTGTGAACGGTAAGCCGTGCCGTTGTCCGAAAGCACGCGCTCGATGGTGACGCCTCGGCGAAACCAGGCGACAGCCCGGCGCAGGACGCCGATCGCGGTGAGGGACTTCTCGCCGATGCAGATCTCGGTACAGGGATCCAGGAGTGGTCATCGATCACGGTGTACAGGTGGCCGATACCACGGCGAGGCTGATAGCGCGTGTCACGGGTTCCCTCGCGATTGCGGAGGGTTGCGTCGCGACCCGGTGCATGAGGCCCTGCTGCGTCCCACGAAGCGGTGCCCGTCACCGGGGATACAACCGAACTTCGTGGCGTCGGACACTAATCAACGCCCCAGGACGCTCGTGCTCGCCGGTGGTGCGTTTGATCGTCGGGCGCCGGTTGATCCGACAGTGCACCAGAACCGTGTGAACGGTCTACACGGCAAGCCCGAGCTCACCGGCGATCTGGCCTGGGGCCGAACAGCCTGCGGCGCCACCTGGCCCTCACGATCCGGGTGGGGATCGTCGGCGTCCTAGCCGGCACCGACGATCAGACGCGCCAAAGGGAGCCGAGCGCCTTGGTCAGAGCAGCGTTGGCGTGGAGCAGGAGGGCCTCCTGACTCGTGAAGCGGTTCAACTCAACGATTCCACTTCACAACCAGAGGCCCCCCACCCCAGCCGCTCAGACCATGTCGCCGCAACGACATCCCTGGGCATCACACCTAGACGATCACGCTCAGCAGCATCACGCAGGCCAGGCCGGTGACCGAGATCACGGTTTCCATGAAGGACCAGGACTTGATGGTCTGCACCACGGTCATGCCGAAGTACTCCTTCACCATCCAGAACCCTGCGTCATTGACGTGGCTGAAGAACAGGGATCCGACACCGATCACCAGAACCATGAGGGACACGTGAGTGGGTGACATGCCGGCCGCCATGGGCGCCATGATGCCCGCTGCGGTGATCGTCGCCACAGTTGCCGAACCGGTTGCCAGGCGGATCAGAACTGCCATCAACCAGGCCGCGAACAAGATGGGGAGACCGGACTGGGCAAGGGCGTGGCCGATCATGTTGGCGATACCGGAGTCCACCAGCGTCTGCTTGAAACCGCCACCGGCGCCCACGATGAGCAGGATTCCGGCGATGGGCCCGAAGGCGGAGCTGACGATCTGGTTCACCTCGTCACGGGAACGCGAGAGCGTGTAGCCGAACACGAACATGCCGACGATCACCGTGATGAACAGTGCGATCAGAGGCGTGCCGATGAAGACGATCGCCGCCCCCACACTCGTCTTGTCGTGCTTGGTCAGCTCCACAATGGTGCGGGCCAGCATGAGGATGACGGGCAGCAGCACAACGATGAGCGCAGCAAGGAAATGAGGCCTCTTGGCGTCCTTCTTGATCTCGGGACTCTGACCACCGAGGAAGTCGGTACGAGGTGCAATCGGCACCCATTTGACGATGATCTTGGACAGCAGCGGACCCGAGACGATCAGCACGGGAACGGCGACGAGCAGGCCAAGGCCCAGGGTGATGCCGAGGTTGGCATTCAAGGCGCTGATGGCGATGAGCGGTCCGGGGTGCGGTGGAACCAGCCCGTGCAGCACGGACAGGCCGGCCAACGCGGGGATGGCCACGAACATCACGGGCACCTTGGACCGGACGGCCGCGTACATGACGACAGGGATGATCATCACGACGCCGACTTCGAAGAACAGCGGAATGCCGATCACGAAGGCGATCAGGGCCATTGCCCACGGCAGCCATTTGATCGAGGTGCCGTGCAAGATCGTGTCGACGATCACATCGGCACCACCTGAGGCGACCAATAACGTGCCGATGATCGATCCGAGCACGATGAGCAGGCCGACGTCGGCCATTGTCGCGCCGAAGCCAGTGGTGAAGCTCTTGAACATGTTGGCGTACGGCATTCCAGCCGATACCGCCATCACTCCGGCACCTGCCATCAGGGAGAGGAAGGGGTGAACCTTCAGCCAGACAATGAGAAGAACGATGGTGGCGATGCCCGCGAGGGCCGCCAGTACGAGATGTGTGTTCACGGTCGTGATCTCCCTCAGGCCGTAGCGGGCATGGGCCCGATGACGCGGACGACTCGGGCAACCTGCTCCTCGAGGGGAAGCTCAGACTCGAGGAAGAAGCCGCGCTCGTCGTTCTGAAGGGGCTCCAGTGTCGCGAACTGGGAGGGCAGCAGCGACGGCGGCATGTAGTGGTTCTCACGGCTGGCCATTCGTTCGGCGAGCAGCTCTTCGGAACCGACCATGTGTATGAAGAGGATGCGACCGGGAGCCTTGCGCAGGCGATCGCGATAGGCGCGCTTCAGCGCGGAGCAGGTGGTCACCGTGGACTTCCCCTGGGCATCCTGTTCGGCAATCCACTCAACGATCTTGTCCAACCAGGGCCAGCGATCTTCGTCAGTCAGTGGATGGCCTGCGCTCATCTTGGCGACATTGGCCGCCGGGTGCAGCTTGTCCCCCTCGGCGAACTCCCAGCCAAACTTCTTGCTGATCGCCGTGGCCACCGTTGTCTTCCCGCAGCCGGAAACCCCCATGACTACCAGATGTGTGTATGTCATCATCGACCTTTCAACCGAACCCCCTCATTGGGGTTCAATGGGATGACTATAAACCACAAAGGGAATCTCTATCAAGAGAATGAGACGCCCAGCTCTTGTGAGGATCCAATCTTCTCGCAGCGAGTGCCGTAAGCTCAAGCGCAGCATATGAGGAGGCCAGGCATGGGGACGGCAAGGGCACCGATGCATGTGGCCATTGCACGGGAGCTGGGCATCGAGATCATTGATGGAACATGGGCTCCCCATGTCTCCCGGACCCTCGACGACATCCAGACCCGTTTCGGGGTTTCGCGGACCGTTGCGCGCGAGGCGTCTCGTCGTCTTGAAGCCATGGGCTTGGTGACTTCACGCCGACGGATCGGCCTGATCCCCGAACCAGTCGATCGCTGGCATGTTCTGGACCCTCACCTCATTGACTGGCGGCTGCACTCGAACCAGCGCGAGGCCCAGCTGCGCTCACTAACTCAATTGCGAATGGCCGTCGAGCCGATCGCCGCTGAAATGACCGCTGTCAATGCACCCCTGCGCGTCAGGGGGTTGCTCCCACCCATCGCGGCTGAGTTACGTCGCACCGGGGAGTCCGGCGAGCTGCACGAATTCATGAAACACGACATCGAGTTCCACCGCCAGATCTTGGAGTCCAGCGGCAACGAGCTGTTTGCGGCCTTGGGTGATTTGGTCGCCACCGTCCTGCAAGGACGCACCGAGCTCGAACTCATGCCGCCCCAGCCCAAGCCCGAAGCCCTGGATGCCCACGAAGCGGTGGCAAAGGCCATCTTTGCTGGCGATCACAACGCCGCCCGGCAGGCCATGCAGTTCATCCTCGACGAGGTGCGAAGCGTGTTCGACAAGTCTGACGAAGACTGACAACGCAGGACCGACTCCTCCGCTCCCGACGCATTCATGTCACGCCAACAGACGCTGGATTCCAAGCTCTCAGAGCGGAAGCAGCAGCGCAACGCTACTTCCTGAGGTATCACCGAGAAATCTGTACCTTGTCGGCGAGTCCAGGATGGGCAAACCAGATTCAGGACAAAGTCTTGACATGAGGCATAGATCCTATAGGATCTTTGATGTCTGAAAGCTACGAGTGGACTCAACGGAGAGAGCACCATGGCATATCTGATCTATGACCCAGAAACCTTCGCTGGTGATGCAGCAGAAGGCTTCGTTGCAGCGCATCGCGACTTGGTGCAACAAGTGCCCGGCGGAGTTGTTCGAACCACCCGAAGTGATCACGCCGAAGTTGCGATAGTCATCGGAGGAGGGTCGGGCCACTATCCGGCCTTCGGTGGCCTGGTCGGCCCAGGTTTGGCGCACGGGGCGGTCCTGGGCAACATATTCGCGTCCCCCAGTGCGCACCAGGTGGAGGGCGTGGCCCGAATCGCTGATCAGGGTCGCGGTGTCCTGCTGAGTTACGGCAATTACGCCGGTGATGTGCTGCAGTTCAATGCAGCTGCAGCACGACTTGAGGACAGCGGCATTCCTGTTCGTTCGATCCCAGTCACCGATGACATCTCCTCCGCCTCCGCGCAGGATGTTGGAAAGCGCAGAGGAATCGCTGGAGATCTCGTGGTCTTCAAGGTTGCCGGTGCAGCAGCCGCCTCAGGGAAGGATTTGTGCGCTGTCGCTGACCTGGCGCAGCGCGCCAACAGCCGTACACGCTCCATCGGCGTCGCATTCACCGGTTGCAGCCTTCCCGGCGCAGACAAACCTCTGTTTCAGGTGCCGAAAGGACGTATGGCGATCGGGCTCGGTATTCATGGGGAGCCTGGACTTGAAGAGAGCGATGTCCCAACGCCGGCGGGGTTGGCCGAGCTCCTTGTGGGGAAGTTGTTCGCTGATATGCCCAGTGATTGTGATACGGGAAGTTCCCCAGTGATTGCCATTCTCAATGGGCTGGGTGCTTTCAAATACGAAGAAATGTTTGCCGTATTCGCACAGATCCAGAGAATGCTGACAGAACGAGGTGTGGAGATCGCCGATGCGAAGATCGGTGAGTTCTGTACAAGTTTCGAGATGAGCGGTGTTTCGCTGACCTTGTTCTGGCCGGACGAGGAATTGAGGGAAATGTGGTTCGCTCCCGCTGAATCTGCTGCCTACACTCAAGGGCAGGTGGATTCTTCGTCCCAAGGTTTGTCAGTCGATGTCGGCAAATCACGGATACTCGTAGATGACCCTCTCACGGCCGTGACGACCGGATCGGGGCAATCAAGAGCGATCGTACCTGTGGTACTCGATGCGCTTTCCGCATTGAACCGCACAGTCGACGAGAGCGTCGATGAATTGGGTCGAATCGACTCGATCGCTGGTGACGGTGATCATGGTCTGGGTATGCAGCGTGGGGCACACGCGGCACTGGCGGCCGGGCAAAAAGCAGCTGCCGTAGGTGCTGGCGCAGGCACCGTCCTGAAGACTGCTGCCGACTTTTGGAGCGATGCAGCCGGCGGTACTTCAGGGGCACTGTGGAGCTTGATGCTGCGTTCGGTCGCCCAGGCCATCGGCGATACAAATGCTCCAACGCCTGAAGCAATTCGGCGAGGTGTCGCAGCTGCCCATGCCCAGGTAGTCGCCCAGGGGGGGGCACACGAAGGCGACAAAACGATGGTCGATGCATTGGCTCCGTTCGCCATAACGCTGTGCGCCAATCCCTCAGAAGACATCGTCACAGCCTGGCAACAGGCAGCAGCGGCCGCCACGACTGGTGCACAGGAGACAGCCGCAATGATGCCCCGACTCGGGCGGGCGCGGTCACATGGAGCCAAAGCCGTCGGGACTCCTGACCCGGGGGCCGTGTCGTTCGCACTGATCGTCACCGCATTGTCCGATGTGCTTCGAGAACACTCCACAACGATCAGCAAAGAGCAGGTTCCAGTACCGCAGCTGTGACTTCGACAACCACAGGAAGAAGGAAAACGATCATGACCGGTTCAACAGCTGCACTGAGAATCATCGTTGGTAGCGATGATGCAGGGATTGATTACAAGGAACGAATCAAGGAGGACCTGGAGAAAGATCCCCGTGTCATCTCTGTCGGGGACGTTGGAGTGATGGCCGGCGTGCACACTCCATATCCTGAAGTGGCAATCGCTGCTGCCGAAAAAATCCAACGAGGCGATGCAGACCGGGCGATTCTGATCTGCGGTACGGGTCTGGGAATGGCAATGGTGGCCGACAAGGTGCCAGGAATCCGAGCGGTGACGGCACACGATTCCTTCTCTGTGGAACGCTCCATTCTGTCGAACAACGCCCAAGTCCTCTGCATGGGCGAACGCGTCATAGGATTGGAACTCGCCCGAAGGCTTGCCCAGGAATGGTTGGGATATCAGTTCGATCCGGCAAGCCCATCGAATGCCAAGCTGGAAGTTCTGCGCGAGTACGAAGGCGTGTCATGACCGCGGACGGCCCGAGGATTCTCCTCGGGGTCAGCCTCAAGATGTACTTCAGTCATGCGCATACCCTCGAGTGGGCACATTCGGTGTCACGGATCTTGTCGGCATCACCTGCAGTGACCCAAGGGCTCATCGAATTCTTCGTCGTTCCCACCTACCCCGCGTTGCGGGAGGTTGTCCAGATCCTGCAGCCCAATCCAGTGGGTGCACAGAATGTGGCATCTACTGAGCAGGGAGCTTTCACCGGGGAAGTGAGTGCAGCCGAACTCGCGGAGATCGGCGTGTCCATGGTCGAGATCGGTCACGCTGAGCGCAGGAGTTTGCTGGGAGAAACGGACGCCGACATCGCAGCCAAATGTTCCCTCGTCATGCGTCATGGCATGACACCGATCATTTGCGTGGGGGAGGCAGCGCCAGGAAATTCTGATGACGCGGCGTCTGTTGTCGTGTCCCAGGTGGACGCCGCACTCGCTCTGGTGAAGGAACAGGCCTCCACGGCGCGGGTGGTCGTCGCCTATGAACCGCACTGGGCCATCGGCGCTCAGCATCCTGCGCCTGCCGAGTACGTGCGCAAGGTGTGTGGGACCGCTAAAGATGAGTTGACGTCGCGCTACCAGAATCTCGTCCTACTCTACGGCGGCAGCGCCGGACCGGGGACTCTCAATTCGCTGTGCAACACCGTGGACGGACTCTTCTTAGGTCGATTCGTGCATGACCCCAGAAATGTCTCCCGAGTAATTGACGAGGCAACCAATCTCATCGAGCAGTCGCACACTGCATCAATGACCAACTAGAGGAGAAAACGTGTATACACCTGAAACCTGGCCCATTGCGTGCAAAATGAATTTCGGTCCCATCGCCGAGGACGGCACGCCCATCAGCATCGCACCTATCAGAGTTTGGGAGGATCAACTCAACCAGGTCGCCGAACTCGGTTTCACCCAGATTGATCCGATGGATGACTGGATTCCAATAGCCGAACTCTCCCCCAAGCGCTTCGAGGAATTCCAGGCGCTTCTGGACAAGGTCGGCTTGGGGGTGGCTGCCATCTCCATCGGTCGGAATAGCGTAGTCGACAAAGAGCACGGTCTCCGTAATCTCGCCACCATCCACGCCACCATCGACCGTGCAGCAGATCTTGGGGCAACCATCGTCAATGTCGGATTCCAGCAAGGCCTGACTGATGCGCAGAAGCATGCACTTTGGTTCTGGTTGGAGGAGGGTCACCACGATGATCCCGCTCTACGCCAACTTGCCGTGGAAAGAGTACGAGAGTTGGGCGATCATGCTCAGCAGCGCGGTCTAGAAATCAGCCTCGAAATGTACGAGGACACTTACTTGGGCACACCCGAAGATGCGGTCTCCTTCTTCAGGGAAGTCGATCATCCTGCGGTCGGAATCAATCCAGACATCGGAAACCTCATCCGGCTGCACAGGCCGATGCCGTCGGCAAGTTCCATGTATGAAAAAGTGCTTCCATTCGCCAACTATTGGCATATCAAGAATTACTTGCGTGACGAGGACCCAGCCACCGAATCATATTTCTCAGCGCCAGTCCCACTGGAGCATGGCGTGATTGATTATCGGACCATTATCCGCAAAGCCCTTATTCTCGGTTATTCAGGACCATTCATGACGGAACACTATGGAAGTGACTGGTTGGGTGTCGGTGCTACCAATGCACAATATATCCGACAAGTCTTGACTGGCGCCCACAAACTGATCAAGAGCAACTCCAGAGAAACAGTGACGATGGGCGTCTGATTCTATACGTTGGCCTGGTGTCACCATATTGAAATGCGGAACGGATACCAGGATCCCCAAGTTTCACCTCAAACCAGAATATTTCCAATAGAAAGTAATCATGAGCAAAGAAATCACGGATGTTACGGTTGTGGGCGCAGGGTATATGGGCGGCGGAATTGCCCAGTCGCTTGCCTTGGGTGGATATGATGTCACAATTGCTGATGCCGACGAAGAAAAGTCTGCGCAAGCTTTGAATCGCCTGCTCAAAGAAGCTAAGGAATTTGAGAACCAAGGCCTTTTCCTGCCAGGGTCGAGCGAGACAATCGCCCAGCACCTAAAAAATGGCGGAAGCATCGAGAATGCTGTCAAAAATGCTGACTTCGTCGAGGAAGCAGTCTTTGAGGTTCCTGATGTCAAGTTGAGTGTACTCGAACGCATTTGCCGCACAGCACCCATCGACGCAATTATTGGGACAAATACCTCCACGATCCCTGTTCATATCTTGGAACCCGCCGTTACCAATCCGGAGAGATTCTTGACTGTCCACTTTTCAAATCCAGCACCATTCATTCCTGGAGTTGAATTGGTTGCAAGTGACAAGACAAGTCAAGCTACGATCGATTCTGTCAAAGAAGTGCTTGCCAGGTGTGGTCGGGAAGGGGCCCAAGTCGCTGACAAACCAGGAATGGTCTTGAACCGGCTGCAGTACGCCTTGCTCAAAGAAGCTTGCAATGTGGTTGAAGAGAATGTCGCGACAGTCGAAGATGTCGATACAATCGTGCGCACAACCTTTGGTTTCAGACTTGGATTCTTTGGCCCATTTGCAATTGCCGACCAAGCCGGTCTTGATGTATATGCCAACTGCTTCAAGACTTTTGAGGATGCCTATGGAAAACGGCTCGCCACTCCTCCACTCCTTAAGGAAGAGGTTTCGGATGGCCGCCTAGGAATTAAAAACGGGAAGGGAATTACCGGGGATTTTGACGCTGAATCCAAGAACGAACTCGTTGCCTACAGAAATAAGGCCTATGCGAAAATGCAGCTGTTGCTTGCCGAGCTTGGGCCTGCACCGCAGGGCCACAGCTGAATAATGCCCAGATCGAATATCCGCGACTGGAGTACCTTCCCCACTGCGGAAATCGAAAGGTCAGCATCATAATCTAAGCATGACTTCTCACCTATTTCATCAAAGGAGATGAAACTTATGGCTGAATCGCAATGTTTAGTTGATGAGCGCGCCCTCATCAAAAAAATCACACGTCGAATTATTCCATTTGTTATGGTTCTTTATACCGTGGCCTATGTGGATCGGTCAGTTATCGGGTTTGCAAAGCTGGAGATGGGTGCAGACATTGGGTTGTCTGACACCGCCTATGGGCTCGGGGCTGGACTCTTCTTCTTGGCCTACTTTCTCTTCGAAGTGCCGTCAAACTATTTGATGCCTCACTTTGGACCAAGAAAATGGTTTGTACGAATCCTTGTGACTTGGGGTTTGGTTACTATGGCCATGGCTCTGGCTACGAACGTACATACCTTCTACGTCCTCCGATTTCTGTTGGGCGTCGCCGAAGCAGGCTTCTATCCAGGAATTCTGTACTACTTAACACTGTGGTTTCCACAGAGGCATCGTACGAAGGCAACCGGTACTTTTGTCATGGCTGCGCCCTTGGCATTCTTAATCATGAGTCCATTGGCTGGCTGGATTCTCGGATTCGATCTGTTCGGTCTTAGAGGATGGCATTGGCTATTTATTCTTTGCGGAGGCGTGGCAGTCCTTGCGGCAATTCCCACGGCTTTTTGGTTGAAAGACAACCCGCGCGAAGCTTCGTGGATTACGCCTTCTGAGGCGACATGGATTGAAACCGAACTAGCGAAGGACAAGCTCGAACTAGGACAAATTGAACACAAGAACTCACTCAATGCGCTCAAGTCGAAGTATGTGTGGGCTTTCGCATTCCTTTTCTTTCCGTCAACAGTGGGTATCTATGGTCTAAGTTTCTGGGTACCTTCTGTTGTGAAGGCATTCGCCCACACCAACCTTGCAACAGGATGGTTGTCCAGCATTCCTTACATATTCGGAATAGTAGGAATTTGGGTGACATCCCGCTGGGCTAGCCGGTTCAAGGAGAATTGGATCCCCCTTATGGCACTATTCACGGGGAGCGCGGCAGGTCTGGCCTTGGCAGCAATGGCGACAAGTCCGATTGCCCAGCTGGCGGCTATGGCATTCGCAGCCTTTTGCTTGTACTCCATTGCCGGAGTGTTTTGGCCGTTGCCCACGAGGTATCTAATCGGTGGTAGCGCCGCCATTGGCATTGCATTTATTAATTCATTTGGCAATATCGGTGGGTTCGTCGGGCCATATGTGGTCGGGGCGATTTCAGATGCAACAGGAATTGCGAAGAATGGAATGTACTTCTTAGCGGCGGTTCTCATGGCCGGAGCGATCGGAACCGTGGTCGCGCGGCACTCCTGGCAAGGTAAGAACCCCATGGCGAAAACGGAATACCCTAGTCAGCCCAACTTCGTGGAGAACATCATTTAAGTCAACTCCTTGTTTGCCAGCGAAAGCTAACAGGGTGCCCCGCGTTAGATGTGTGCCACACACTCCTATCGAAGCGCGGAGCGCCCTGCATTTGCCTGGGGACGCATTTTCCAAGTCTTGGATAAGGTCGTTCTCCAAGCCCCTAAGATCGAAGGGTGAAAGAGCGACCTGCTGCTACGCACCCATTGGGGCCCATTACGGCCAAGACGCTTCCCGATGACGTCTACGACGCTCTCCTCGACATGCTGACATGGGGCACTCTTCAACCAGATGTATCGCTATCCATAGATGGTTTGTCCCAGTCACTAGGGGTCTCGCAGACACCAGTGCGTGAAGCATTGGCTCGACTTGAGGCCACAGGTCTAGTTCAGCGCAACGCACGTCGAGGTTACCGAGTGTCTCCGCCCATGTCACGAGAGCAGATGGCTGAACTCGCCGATGCCCGTCTAGTCCTGGAGCCGGGCGCCATCGAGCGCGCTATGCGGCATCCAGATGATCTTCTCTCAGAATTAGAAGCGAGTTTCAGGAACCATGAACGTGCTGCCACTGAGCTACTGATGCCAGAACACCAGGAGACGCATCAGTATCTCCGGAAGTATTTCGAAACCGATTGGTCTTTCCATGAAGTGATCCTCCAGAATTGTGGGAACCGCTATATAGCCCAGGCAGTTGATGCTCTCTCATTTCGAGTCCACAGGATGCGGCAAACGATAGGAATTGGTGCAACAGATGCTCCAATAGCAGTGGCTGAGCATCGAGCCATTTTGGAAGCTGTAAGGCATCGTGATTCTGACGAAGCGATCAAGCAGATGCGCATTCATCTCGCCAACCTCGAAGTCCGAGTAGCCACTAACGACTCTTCAAGTGAATAGTTTTCTCGCATTCTCCAGCAGGGGTTTGACTAACGACACAGCACCGCCCCCAACGCGAACCCCCTGATGAAACAGGTGATGTCACGCTGAGGGCCATGCCACGCCTTGCGACCATGCCGGACATCCGGGAGATCCCCGATCGAGCCGTCCGGTCGATGGCGCACGAGGCTCAGTGGAACACCAGGTTCCACAGCTGCGAGAGCTTGAGCACCAGCCAATTGAGCAGATTGCCTCCGGTGTCGAGGTTGCTCATCTCCGTGGCCCCACCAGGCGTGTTGACGACACCTTGCATCATCTGAGTCATCACGGAACCGAAGTCGGTGGCCATCAGCAGAGCAAGGGCCATCACGACTGTGCCGGTCAGCACGATCTGGAAGATGTTGCCCTTCCGCGACGGGACAATCAGGGCGACGAAGAAGGGGATGGTCGCGAGATCGCCGAATGGCAGCACCCTGTTGCCGGGAAGGACAACCGCGAGGAACAAGGTGATTGGCACCAACAGCAGGCCCGCGGACAGCGCCGCTGGCGATCCGGTGGACAGCGCAGCATCCATGCCGATGTAGATCTTGCGGTCCTTGAACCTGGACTGCAGGAACTCCTGCGCGCCCTCCGAGATCGGGATCAGGCCCTCCATGAGGATCTTCACCATGCGCGGCATGAGGAACATGACGCCAGCCATGTTCATGCCCACCTGGGCGATCTTGCCAACGTCGTATCCGGCAAGAGCAGCAATGATCGCACCGATGACGAAACCCATCACCCACGGTTCGCCGAAAATCCCGAAGCGCTTCTGGATGGATTCCGGATCGGCCTTGATCTTGTTGATTCCGGGAATCTTGCCGATCACCCAGCCGATCGGAATGCCCACCATGCCCATGGCCACGGCAGAACCGGTGGGGAAGCTGACGTCTTCAAGTCCGTAGTACTTCTGTACCATTGGTGAGGTCTTGTCGGCGAAGATCAGACAGGCAGCCTCATAGAGCACGGCCATGGCAAGGGCGAACCAGAAGTTGCCCGTGACGATCAGTGCGGTGGCCGCCGCAGCCGCGAAGTGCCAGTAGTTCCAGATGTCGACATCCATCGTCTTGGTCAGCTTCAACAAGAGCATGACGATGTTAACGATCACGGCCAATGGGATGATCGCCGCCGAGATGGGCTGCGCCCACGTACCAGCCGAGACACCGGGCCAACCCACATCGATGATCGTCAGGTGGAACCCGAACCTGGTCACCATC
Organism: Propionibacterium sp.; assembly: GCF_047719395.1. Lineage (NCBI taxonomy): Bacteria > Bacillati > Actinomycetota > Actinomycetes > Propionibacteriales > Propionibacteriaceae > Propionibacterium > Propionibacterium sp. Next base: position 1,753 of record NZ_JBDNTB010000067.1, on the reverse strand, counting down.
GCCTGCGCCGCAGGACCGATGTTGTCGCTCAGCAGGCCGAGGACCAAGTTGATGCCAATCATGCCGATGCCGATGGTGACACCGGAACGCAATGCCTTGCCTGGTTTGACCCGGAAGATGAGGGCAATGATGAAGATGAACACGGGAAGCATCACGCTTGGGCCCAGGTTCAGGAAGTACTGAACCGCATGGGTCAGGGCATTCATTTAACTGTCTCCTTTGACTTCTTGCTCCAAACCAGCGCGCACCAAATCCGACATGACAGCTGGTTGAACTGCTTGTGCTGCCTCGGCTCTGCCGAGGAACTCCATTGTTCTTGCGAGAGGAAGGAACCCACTAATCGCAGTGACAATGCATTCCAAAATCTCACCCTGTACTGTTTCCCCTTGCCACTCCGCCATTTCAGCGAGCGACTTATGGAACCAGCCAGCTGCCCTCATCGATACTGGCGCAACAAGGGCCTACCGATTTGCAATTTCCTGGCACGTCTGGCTTTCGGGGATTTGCGCAACACTGCACTCCCCTGGCATCTGCGCACCAGCACTGGAAGAATATTCCTGTGATTCAGATCAGCCTTCCAGAATCTCTCGCGCCGTATCGATGATTTTGGTGTCCAGCTTGTCCTTGCCGACTCCTGTGAGATAGCCCATTGCCACAATGGCGGGAATCGAATATTGCGTGGGAAGCAGACTGGTCGACACCAACATGTCTGCGTCTTTTTGCCGAGATGAAGCCTCTGCAATCTTGATCTGAATCAATTGGGCGTTGATCTTGTTCTCCTTGAACAGGTCCTCCAGTTTCTGCATCACCACGGTGGAAGTGGCGACTCCTGCACCGCACGCAACCAGTACCTTCACGCTGTTCTTCATGATTTCCTCCTGATCGACTATTTCTTTGAACGGCATACCGAGAGATCACTGACTCTCGGATTCAAGATCGGACGTGTTTCAACTCAACAACTCGGTGATGGCCTGGACCGAGTGGGCTCCTTCCAGCTCCCTCACCAACTCCTGGTCCTGGATCACAGCAGCCAGCCGCTGGAGCATCTTGACCTGAGCATGAGGTTTGTTGAGCCCGAGCACGAAAAAGAGTTTCGGATGCACCAGGGCAGTCGGATCATCCATGCGATGAAAGGCTATGGCCAACTTGGAAGTCACCACAGCGACAAATTCGTTCACAATTGTGTCGGCATCGGTATGCGGTATGGCGACTGCGCCATCCGCAAGCTCCAACCCGGTGGGATATGTCTTCTCACGTTCCACAATCTTGGGAAGGAATTTATCGTTGACATATCCATGTTCGAGTGCAACACCGTTGACCAGCTGAAACAGGGCTGTCTGGTCATCGACATCGACCTGCGGCAGAATCAAGTCCTCGTGGAGAAAATCCTTGAGCTTGATTTCGGCTGCCGTTTCGCTGTTACCGGATGTCATAAGTGACTTCTATCTCTAGAGAGAATTGTCTTCCTTGCTTTAACCCATGAAGTGACCGCCTCAACCACGAGCCGGCCTGACCTGGAAACAAGCTAAGAACGGCAGCCATCGAGAGTCAACCTAATCTGGTTGCTCAAACGAGCAACACATGTGCAGGAACCCACCAATCCCTCGAAACCCCACGTCAAACCCAGCGAATGAGCGTCTCAATGCATGCGGAGACGGTCATCCAAGAAGTCGATGCGACTGCGCAGAACACACAAACGGGCTCATCCCAATCGAGGGTGTAGTTGGGGTCTGAATCCGCCTGTCTCGAGCAG
>NZ_JBDNTB010000066.1:0-14742 GCF_047719395.1 Propionibacterium sp. | reverse complement strand
GCCCTACCCTCAGCAGCCCAACCAGCCGCCCAACCAACCGCCATACGGTTCACAGCAGCCCAACCAACCGCCCTACGGGTCACAGCAGCCCAACCAGCCCCAGCAACCGGCGTCTGCAGCACCGCTGAGCGAGCACAAGGGTTTCTTCAAGGCATTATTCGATTTGAGTTTCTCCCACTTCATTGCGATCCGGTTCGCCAGTGTCATATTCGTGATCGCAATCATCGTGGCCGCCCTGGAGTGGCTCTTCTGGATCATTCTGGCTGGGGTCAGTTCTCAGTCAGGGAGCAGCGGAGCACTCTTCATCATTCTTGTCATCCTGTTCGGCTGGATCCCCGCATTGGTGCAGATAATCTTCACACGAGTACTACTCGAATTCCTGATTTCATCAATCCGCACGGCACAGAACACTTCAGAACTGGTCAAGAGTTCCAGGTAGCCAGGTTGGCACATTTCCTGATGCCCACCACGCCCGATGCCAGAGCGGGTGGGCGTCAGATGATGCGCGACGGAAAGTTTGCCGATCTGGGAGTACGCCGGGCGACCCGTTGGGGAACAGTCCGATCAGCGGGGACACCTCACGTATCGCTCCAACCACTGCGGCTGACAGGTGCTGAGCACATTGGTGTCGTTCTCGCTGACGAGCACCATGAAATCGACGACCAGCTGGGCGATGTCGCCGTGCGCATCCACACCCCAACAGGCGGGATGACCACCGTCGCCATACCCGGAATCCACCGCGACACTCCGGTCACCCTCTGCGAGCGGGAACTCCCGTGCCGACGGCATCGCTGAGTCGGTGAACTGCTCATGGGCCTCCGCCCGCACCGGCCGCGGCATCGTTGGATGGGCGGTGCAATCCAGGGTGCAATTCTCCGGGAACATCTCGAGGACAACGGGGAAGAAATACTCCCGCACCTTCTCATGTCCGACATCATTGGATGGGTTTCGTGGAATAACGAGCAGCAGGGGCTCTGTGAGAGCATCATGTTCTGACTGGGCACTGCCTGGGACCGGTGCGGTGAATATGAACGCGATGTGATATGCGCCAGTGCAGTGGACATGATTCCGAATCCAGACGATACCGGCAGCCCTTTTCGAAACGGCACAAAGGTCGTCGCGGAGGGGCGGGACGATGGCACTTGCCACCTCGTGGGCCTCCGCTCGATTCCGAGTGCTGCCCACACTCGCGGGGGCTAGACGTTGAAACGGAACTCGACCACGTCGCCGTCGGCCATCACGTAGTCCTTGCCCTCGAGGCGCACCTTTCCAGCGGCCTGGCATTCCTTCATGCCACCGAGTTCGACCAGATCGTCGTAACTCACGACCTCGGCCTTGATGAAGCCCTTCTCGAAGTCGGTGTGGATCACACCGGCAGCTTGCGGGGCCGTCCAGCCCTTGTGGATTGTCCAGGCCCGGGACTCCTTCTCACCTGCGGTGAGATAGCTCTGCAGGCCGAGAGTCTCGTACCCGACCCGCGCGAGCTGGTCCAGCCCGGCCTCCTCGACACCGGAATCGGCGAGGAACTCCTTCGCCTCCTCCTCCGACATCTCGACCAGCTCGGACTCGAACTTGGCGTCCAGGAAAATCGCCTCGGCGGGCGCCACGAGTTCGCCCATCCGCTTCTTGAGGTCCTCGTCGGCCAGCTCGTCCTGGTCGCAGTTGAAGACATAGATGTACGGCTTGGCGGTGAGCAGCCACAGATCGTGCAGCGGCTCCGGATCGAGCCCGGCCTGGAAAATGCCCTTGCCCTCGCTGAGCGTGTCGAATGCCTGCTTGTAAGCCTCGAGACGAGGCCGCGACTCCTTCCTGATCGCGGCTTCCTTCTCCAGCTTGGGCAGTACTTTCTCCAGCGTCTGGAGATCTGCCAGCACCAATTCGGTGGTGATGGTGTCCAGATCAGACGCCGGATTCACATCGCCATCCACATGGCTGACATCGGCGTCCTCGAAAACGCGGGTCACCTGGCAGATCGCATCGGCCTCGCGGATATTGGCGAGAAAGGCATTGCCCATACCCTCTCCCTTGCTGGCGCCCTTCACGATGCCGGCGATGTCGACGAAGCTCACCGTGGCCGGAATCAGCTGCGCGGAGTGGAACATCTTCCCCAGCACGGGAAGACGGGAATCTGGTACCCCCACGACGCCCACATTCGGCTCGATGGTCGCGAAGGGGTAATTCGCGGCGAGCACATTGTTGCGGGTGAGTGCGTTGAACAGGGTCGACTTGCCGGCATTGGGAAGGCCGACGATTCCGATGGTGAGTGCCACGTCCCCCTAGGTTACCGTTCGCGCGTCCAACGCTGCCTCCGCCACTCAGGCGCCCTGCCAGTAGGCGGTGAGGGCTCGGCTGAGGTATTCGGGATCGGCAGTGCCGCACATCTCCCTCGCTGAATGCATCGAGAGGATGGGAATGCCCGCATCGACCGTCGGAATGCCGAGCCTGGTGGCGGTCAGCGGCCCGATGGTGGATCCGCAGGGCACGTCGTTGTTGGAGACGAACACCTGGTGAGGCACATCGGCCTCGCGGCACGCCCTCTCCCACAGTGCGGCCGTCGAGGCATCGGTGGCATAGCGCTGCTGGGCACTCACCTTGAGGACAGGCCCCTGATTCATCATCGGCCGGGACAGCGGATCGTATTTGCCGACATGGTTCGGATTGACGCTGTGCGCGGCGTCCGACGACACGCAGGAGCTTCGCGCCAGCATGGCGTACCAGGCATCACCGGTTGCCCCCAGTCCTCCAGCGATGCGCGCCAGGGTGTCGGCCAGCAGAGGTCCCTGGGCACCGGAAGTCGTCGCAGAGCCCACTTCTTCATGGTCGAAGGCGGCGAATACGGCCACGTCAGGACCAGATTCGAGCTTGGTGAGCGCATTGAGCGCAGGGAAGACCGACGAGAGATCGTCCAGCCGTGATGACGCCAAGAACTCCCCATTGTTGCCGAAGACCGCTGGTGCCTCGGTGGGATAGCTGAGCACATCCGCGAAGGCGAATACCGCAGGAGAGATGCCTGCCTGGTCGCACAGCAATGTGACGATGTCCGGTTCATCGCCCAGACCGAAGGAGGGCATCAGCTCGGCCTGCCGGTCGATGGTGAGCCGGTCGTTCACACTGCGATCCAAGTGCGGCGCGAGTTGGCTCACCCGCATGACCGGACCAGTCCGCACCAGGTGTTCGGTGCCGTCCAAGTCGACGATGCGCCCGGCCAGTCCCAGCTCACGGTCGAGGAAGCTGTTGATCAGCGGGCCGCCGTAGACCTCCATGTTGAGCTGCTGCCAGCCTGCGACCCAGAGATCGGCCTTCGGCTTCAGCTTGAGTGCAGGCGAGTCGGTGTGAGCCCCCACCACACGGAATCCCACGTTGTCAGTGAGTATTTCGGGCACGATCCACGCGACGACAGCACCGCCACGCACCAGGAAGCGTTTGCCGCCGACCCCGGACCATCGCTGTTGCTCGTCCATGTGGGTGAATCCGGCGGCGCTCAGCCGATCAGCCACTGTGGCGACCGCGTGGTAGCTGGTGGGACTCGCCGCGAGGAAGTCGATGAGCGCCGACACGAACTCGCCTGACTCTGACATGCCGCCATTCTGCCCGCCTGAACAGGTTCGGCACACCGGCGAACAGAAATGTCGGCGGGCCCTGCGAGGCTGTCCCCATGGATATCACCACGATCATCGCCGCGCTGATCCTGCTCACGGTGGGCTTCCTGCTCGGCGTAGGGATCTCGCGTCTGCTGGCACGGGCGCGGGAGGCCCATGGCCTTGCGGACCTTGCCCGCGCCCAGACCGAACGCGATGCCGCACGCAACCAGCTCAACCAGCTCCACGCCGACCGTGATGCCATGGCTCGAGAGTTCCAGCGGCTTTCTGCGCTCGCCGGGGAGCAACAGGCCCGCACCGTTGATCGCACCGCGCGTCAGCGGCTCGACGAGACCCGTGCCGTCATGGCGCCACTGGCCAAGAGCGTCACCGAGATGACCGAGCGGCTCCACCAGCTCGACCAGGACCGAGCCGCCTCCACCGCAGACCTGCACCGGCAGGTCGACAGCGTCCGGCTGAGCAACGAGAGCCTGCGCCGAGAAACAGAAGCCCTTGTCACGGCCCTGCGCAAACCCCAGGTGCGCGGCGCATGGGGCGAGACCCAGCTCAAGCGCGTGGCCGAGATCGCCGGCATGGTCGAGCGCTGCGACTTCGACACCCAAGTGGCCTATGCCACTACCGACGGCGGTTTCCGGCCCGACATGAAGGTGACCATGGCCGACCAGAAGGTCATCTTCGTGGACGCCAAGACTCCGCTCGGCAATGTGATCGACGCCTACAACAACGCTGACGGCTCCCAGCGCGACGAGCTGCTCGATCAGTACGTGAGGAATGTGGTCACCCACATCAACCAGCTCGGCTCGAAGAACTACTGGCGGCTCGACCAAGCCAGCCCGGAGATGGTGATCCTCTTCCTGCCCAGCGATGCGCTGTTGCAGATCGCGCTGGAACGCCGCCCAGATCTGCATGAGTACGCCGCTGACCACAGCATTTTCCTGGCCTCGCCGTCGATCCTCATCCCGATGCTGCGCGCCGTCCAGCACGGCTGGCGCCAAGCGGCCTTCGCCGAGTCTGCGCAGCACGTTGCTGCCCTCGGCCAGGAACTCTACGAGCGGCTCGCCACCATGGGACATCACCTCGACAAGCTCGGGCGCTCGCTGACGGGGGCCGTGAGTTCCTACAACTCCGCAGTCGGATCGCTGGAGCAGCGGGTTCTCGTCACCGCCCGCAAGTTCCACGATCTCGGCATCGTGGAGTCCGAGTTGCCGGGCCCCTCCCCCGCGGATGCCTCGTCGAGGGTCATCACCGCACCCGAATTGATCGACGATGCGTCCCGAGCAGATGACACGATCGCACGGCTGCCGGGAAGCGATGAACGGCTCAGCGCCCGGTAACCCAGTGCCCGGTGACGGGCGGGCGAGGCTGACGCCGCTCACGCACCTGCGGCGGCAGGGCAAAACTCAGCGTCTCATCGACCAGCCGGTCCTCGACGGCGGGCGGGAAACCGAGTTCCTCCAGCCGCGCCAACACCCCGTCCACCAGGACATCCGGCACTGAAGCGCCGCTCGTGACCCCCACCGAGACGACACCGTCGAACCACTGCGGATCGACCTGGCCGGAATCGTCCACCAGATGCGCGGCTCGTGCGCCATTCTCCAGCGCCACATCGACCAGTCGCACCGAGTTGGAGGAGTTCCTGGACCCGACGACGATGACCAGATCCGACTGCGCGGCGATCTGTTTGATGGCCGACTGCCGGTTCTGGGTGGCATAGCAGATGTCGTCACTGGGCGGGTCGAGAAGCTGCGGAAATCGGGCGCGCAGCTTCTCCACGATGCCGCGTGTCTCGTCCACACTCAACGTGGTCTGGCTGAGCCAGGCCAGCGGGCGCTCAGGATCCAGGGTCAGCGCGTCGACATCCTCGCCGCTCTGCACCAAGGTGATGTCGTCGGGCGCCTCACCGGTGGTCCCTTCGACCTCTTCATGCCCGGCGTGACCGATGAGCACGATCGGCACGCCCTTCGCGGCAAAACGAGCCGCCTCGTGATGCACCTTGGTGACCAAGGGGCAGGTGGCATCAATGGTGCGCAGCCGGCGGGTCGCCGCATCCTGACGAACCTCGGGTGACACACCGTGTGCGGAAAACACCACGAGTGCGCCCTGCGGAACCTCAGCCAGCTCATCGACGAAGATCGCTCCCTGTTCGGCCAGGGTCGCCACGACGTGTTCGTTGTGCACGATCTGCTTGCGCACATAGACCGGCGCACCGAAAGAGGCCAGCGCGCGCTTCACGGTGAGCACGGCACGATCGACACCGGCGCAATACCCGCGGGGCGAGGCGACAATGACGCGCCTGGTGGGCTGACTATCCGGCTCATCGGTCATGGGCCCCAGTGTAGGAGGCAGGGATCCGGCCGATTCCCGTCACGAGATCACCCACTCAGGCCGGCTGATCGGCCGTCTGGCATCAGCAGCCCACCCGTCCCAGACCCGTTGCCGGGCGCCCGTCGATGAGCAGAACCGCAACGAACAGTTCCTCTCGGCAGATTCCCGCGCATTGCTCCCGTCGCTTCGCAGCCGGAACTGTCCGAGCCTGCGGCTAGCGTGGACGCATGGTCGATGTCGCAGCCCTCCGCGCCCAGGCACCCAAGAACACTGCCGAGACACCCCAGCAGCTGGGCACCGTGGTGGCCATGCTCAAGGGCTGGGTGGAGAGATGCGGCTGGGTGTGGGTGGAGGCTCAGGTCATCGAACTGCGCCGCCGCGCAGGTGCCTCCCTGCATTTTCTCACCCTGCGCGATGTCAGCACCGAGGTATCGGCAGGCATCACCGCCACGACTGCAGTTCTCGACGAGGCTGGCCCGCTCACCGAGGGCACCACCGTGCTCGCGTGCGTGCGCCCGAGGGTCTGGAACAAGACAGCGCGACTCAGTTTCGAGTGCTGCCAGATCCGGATCAGCGGGGAGGGCGAGCTGCTCGCCCGCATCGAGAAGCTGAAACGCACATTGCAGGCCGAAGGTCTCTTCGATCCTCTCCGCAAGAAGTCATTGCCCCTCGTCCCTGGGGTTATCGGGCTGATCACCGGCGCGAACTCGGCTGCTGAACGCGATGTGCTGAGCAATACCACCCGCCGCTGGCCAGCAGCGAAATTCACCGTGCGTCATGCTCTGGTGCAGGGACCGAACAGTGTGGCCGATGTCACAGCAGCACTGGCCGAGCTCGACGCGGACCCGCAGGTCGACGTCATCGTCATCGCCCGCGGTGGCGGATCTCTGGAAGACCTGCTGCCGTTCAGCGACGAATCCTTGATCCGCGCCGTGGCTGCCGCTCACACCCCCGTGGTCAGCGCCATCGGGCACGAACCCGATACGCCGATCCTCGATCTGGTGGCCGATGTGCGCGCATCAACACCCACCGATGCAGCCAAGCGTGTGGTCCCCGACGCCGCCGAGGAACGTGCCCAGCTCACCCAGCACCTCACCCGGCTGCGCAATGCCATTGTCGGGCGGCTCAATGCCGAACAGTACGAACTGTCCCAGCTCACCAGCAGGCCCGTGCTGCGTGATGCGGGTTCGGCCCTGAACGGCCACCTGGAACAACTGGTGATGACACGCTTCCGCCTCGAGGCCGCCATCGATCACGTGCTCGCCGGTGAGAACACCGAGGTCGGCCACGCCCTTGCCAGGATCAGGGCGATGTCACCCCGGGCAACCCTCGAACGCGGTTATGCGATTCTCACCGACTCCGGCAACAACTCTGTCAGCTCGGTCACCGATGCCGAGCCGGGCGACCAGCTGATGGCCTACCTGCGAGACGGCCAACTGATCCTCGAAGTCGACGACGCAATCCCCGAAACCGGCCAGCCCGCGCAGAACTGATTCCCACTCCGAAAGGACGAACACCCATGTCAGAACCCACAAACTCAGGGCCCATCACCGGTGAGCAGCCCGATCTCCACCAGCTCAGTTACGAGCAGGCCCGCGCCGAACTCGCAGACGTCGTCCAGCGCCTGGAATCAGGCGGCGTGCCGCTTGCGGAGTCGATGCAGCTGTGGCAGCGCGGCGAAGAGCTCGCCAAGATCTGCCAAGGTTGGCTGGACGGCGCCAAAGCCACCATCGACCAGGCCCGGCAAACGCAAAGTGCCGCTGCGGCTCCCGGCGGAAACGATGCTGCCGCCCAGGACAGCTGAGTTTCCTCAGCTGCCATTGTCAGCTTTCGGTGCCCAGCAGCTCGGTGACCAGCGCGGCGATCGGGGAACGCTCCGCCCTGGTCAGCGTGACATGGGCGAACAGCGAGTGGCCCTTGAGGCGTTCCACGACGGCCGCAACGCCGTCGTGCCGCCCAACACGCAGGTTGTCGCGCTGGTCGACGTCGTGGGTGAGCACCACTCGGCTGTTCTGGCCGATACGGCTCAGCACAGTGAGAAGCACATTGCGCTCCAATGACTGGGCCTCGTCGACGATCACGAAGGCGTCGTGCAGACTGCGGCCACGGATGTGGGTCAGCGGCAGCACCTCCAACATCTCCTGGGCAATGACCTCGTCGATCACATATTTGTTGGTGACAGCGCCGAGAGTGTCGAAGACCGCCTGTCCCCAGGGGCTCATCTTCTCGTTCTCGGTTCCGGGCAGATATCCCAGTTCCTGACCTCCCACGGCGTACAACGGCCGGAAGACCATGACCTTCTGGTAGCGATGCAGTTCCATCACCTGTTCCAGGCCCGCGCACAGCGCCAGTGCCGATTTTCCCGTTCCGGCCCGCCCGCCAAGACTGATGATTCCCACCCCGGGATCCATCAGGAGATCCAGGGCCACCCGCTGCTCCGCGCTGCGTCCCCTGATTCCGAAGACCTCCAGATCGGTACGTACCAGCCGTGCCCTGCCGTCCGGCGTACGACGTGCAAGCGCCGAGCCGTTCGGCCCGTGCAGGACCAGCCCCGTGTGCACGGGCAGTTCTTCGACTCCATCAATCTGGGCCGAGCCCTTGTCGAACAGCGCACTGATCGCCTCGTCGGCCACATCGAGCTCGACCATGCCAGTCCAGCCAGCGTCAATGGCCTGGTCATTGCGGTATTCCTGGGCCTCCAGGCCCATTGCCGCGGCCTTGACCCGCATCGGCAGGTCCTTGCTCACCAGCACGACATGGCCCACCTCGTGGGAGTAGTTCAGGGCCACCGCCAGAATCCGGGTGTCATTGTCACCGAGTCGGAAGCCGGCGGGCAGCAGTTCCTGGCTGCTGTGGTTGAGCTCGACATGCATCCGCCCGCCCTGCTCGTTCACCGGGATCGGTTCGTCCAGACGGCCGTAGCGCTGGCGAAGATCGTCGAACAACCGCAACGCGCTGCGGGCGAAATAGCCGACCTCCGCGTCGTGTCTCTTGCCCTCCAGTTCGGTGATCACCACGAGGGGAACCACGACCTCGTGTTCGGCGAAGTTCAGCAACGCCCGCGGATCAGCAATGAGAACCGACGTGTCCAGCACATATGTGGTGATGACCCCCGAGCCGGTGCCGTTGGCGGGTGAAAGTGCCTCGACGGCGGCGGTCGTCTCTTCGGCGAGCACGGTGACTCCTTCTGCGCTACCGAAGCGACCTCCGCATCAGCTAGCGCGATCGGTGGCATGGGCGGGAACTGAACGCCCCCGCATTTCGACCGTAGGCGACCCGAGTCCTTTCATGCAGGCGTCCCATCCGATGCGGGCAAAGTTTCCGCACAATTAACCCTGAGCAGGCCGGCGCTTCCACTGCCAGGTACTCACCCCACCCCTCGCCGGCGAACCATCCACAATCCCGGCCGCTAGGCTGGCGGCATGGCGCACCGCGAGTTGGTGAACGAGGCATGGCGCACCGCGAGTTGGTGAACGAGGCATGGGATCGCCTGAACCCCGCCGGGCTTCTCTACTCCACCTATGAAAATCGGCTACGCGCCGAACTCGACCGGGAGCAGATGCCCAAGCACATCGCAGTGCTCGCAGACGGGAACAGGCGCTGGGCGCGCGCCAATGCGCCGGACAAGCCTCTGGCGGTCGGATACAAGGCGGGTGCCGACAAGCTGCTGGACTTCGTGGGCTGGTGCGACGAGGTGGGCACCCAGGTCGTGACGCTGTGGGTGCTGTCCACCGACAACCTGAGCCGTTCAGCCGGTGATGAGCTGCTGCCACTCATGGATGTCATCGCCCAGCTGACCCGCGATCTGGTGGCCCAGAAGGACTTCCGTGTCATGCCGGTCGGCGACCTGGATCTTCTTCCCGACTCTCTGGCCAGCACCTTGCACCAGGCCGAGCAGAGCACTCGTGAGCGGGCGGGCATGCACATCAATGTGGCTGCTGGCTACGGTGGACGCCACGAACTGCGCGATGCGGTCCGGTCCCTGCTGGCAAGTGAAGCCGCCAAGGGCACCACCTTGATGGAACTGGCCGAGACCCTGGAGGTCGACCAGATCTCCGATCATCTGTACACCAAGGGCCAGCCCGATCCGGACCTGCTCATCCGCACGTCCGGCGAACAGCGGCTCAGTGGTTTCCTGCCCTGGCAGAGCGCGCACTCAGAGCTGTACTTCTGCGAGGCGCTGTGGCCTGACTTCCGCAAGATCGACTTCTACCGGGCGCTGCGCGCCTATCAGCAGCGCGAGCGGCGCTTCGGCAAGTGAGTCAACGGTCCTCGCCCTCCGGGGAATTGGTGCCGGGCACGTTGATACCGGTCAGCGGGCGCGAAATGCGCCCGGACAACCTTGCCTGAATCACTCTGCGCCACAGCGGATCTCGCAGGGCCGCGAAGTCCGTGATCGGCTCGAAGCAGGTCTGGTTACGGCAGACATATGCCGTGGCGGAACCGCCGATGGCTTCCCGGTCTGTAAACAGTTCCCCGAAGCCTTGCTGTTCCGGTGGGCCGACCACGATCGCTGAACCCTCCGGAGCCAGCCGCCAGGCCGCCCGGGTCAGCAGCCCCGCCGGATCTGCGTCCGGGTCGACAACCACCACCTGTGCCCTGCCCATTCCGGCACGTTCGGCATCCTCGACAGCCAGGTCCAGAAGCCCCCATCCGGAGGCCAACGGGCTGATGCCCAGCACGGCCCACAGCCCCACTTCGGCCTGTCGCGCCCGTAGTGTCCAGTGCGTGTCCCCGCTGAGCAGCCCCACCAGGTGAAGCGCGAGCACCGCGATGCTGGTGGCCGAGGGCACCGCCTCGTCACCTCGGTTCGCAGGCCTTGTGTAGAGGCCGTCGGCGGCCGGGGCATCGAAAAAACCACCCACGCCGTCATCGAAAAGTGTGCAGGCGACGTCAAGGGCATGACGGGCCCGATCCAGCAATGCGGCATCCCCCGTCGCCCCGGCGAGCCGTGCGCAGCCCAGCGCGAACGCGGCCCAGTCGTCCAACATGGCCGGTGCACCACCGGCAACCCCGGCCAGTGAAGTGCGCACGGCATTTTCGCCATCGAAGCCGTGCACGACCCACAAATAGTCCACGATGCCCCTCGCCGTGTCCAGCCAGCCCGGTTCGCCGAAGACCATGGCTGCCTGCACCCAGGATTCCGCCAGCAGCCCGTTCCAGGACGCCACGACCTTGTCGTCGCGGGCAGGCGCCGGGCGTTCGTCACGGGCCTGCCGAACCCGATCGAGGATCCGCTCCAGCCTGGGCATGTCCGGATCGCCGTGCAGACGCAGCGTCGACCGGCCGTCAGGCATGTTCCCCCGCACGGTGAGATGGAAGCAGGCCTGGGCGAACAACGAGTCGCGCCGCTCGAACAGGGCATTCATCTCGGCTGGTGTCCACAGGTAGTAGCCACCCTCTTCGTGGCCACCGTGCCCATCGGGTGAATCGGCGTCCATGCTCGCCGCGAAGGCACAGCCCTGCTCGGCCTCGACCCGCATCCGGATGTCCAGCCAGCGCACGATGCCGCGCACTGCCATCTCCAGATGTTCACGAGTGGCGATGTCATCGGGATCGGTGCGACGCCATGCCCGGGAGAGGGTGCCCAGCAGCAGGGCATTGTCGTAGAGCATCTTCTCGAAGTGCGGCACACCCCACTCGGCGTCGACTGAATAGCGGTGGAAGCCCCCGCCGACGACGTCGTGGATGCCGCCGCGAATGATCCGGTCCAGGGTGACTTGCGCGGCCATCACCTGGTTGGGCTCACCGGTCACCAGAAGGGCGTCGAGCACCGGGGCCTGAGGAAACTTGGGCGCAGTTCCCCACCCTCCGTTCTCCTGGTCCATTCCTTGGGCGAGCGCGGTGAGCAGGTCGCGTGACGGCGATGGCTCAGGGACGCCCTGGTCGTCGGCCGCCGTGAGCGCCTCGACGATCTGGTCACCGGTGTGCAGCACCTCGTCGCGTCGCTGCTGCCATGCACCTGCCATCGCCTCGCACACCTGCCGGAAGCTGGGCATGCCGTCGCGTGCCTCGGGCGGGAAATAGGTACCTGCGAAGAAAGGCTTCGCATCTGGGGTGCAGAACACCGTCATCGGCCAGCCACCCTGCCCGGTCAGCGCCTGGGTGGCGGCCATGAGCACCTGGTCGACGTCCGGGTTCTCCTCGCGATCCACCTTGATGGGCACGAAGTGCTCGTTGACGAAGGCCGCGACCTCAGGTTCGGAGAAGCTCTCCGCCGCCATCACATGGCACCAGTGACACGCCGAATAGCCCACCGAGATGAGCAGTGGAAGCTGTCGGCGCCGGGCCTCCTCCAGCGCCTGGGGCCCCCACGCCCACCAGTCGATCGGGTTGTCGGCGTGCTGGCGCAGGTAGGGAGAGGTCGCCTGGGCGAGTCGGTTGGGCATGGCCCAAGCCTAGGGGCACTCAGGAGGCCAGGACGTCCTCGAACTGGGGGCGCCGGGAGTTGCTGCGCAGCCCGGTGAACAGGTCGTCCTCAGGCAGGCAGACCGGCACATCCGTGTACACCAACTGAAAATCCTCGGTCGGCCAGACCGACTTCTGGATATCCAGTGGCACGGCGAACCACTGGCCGTAGGGGTCGATCTGCGAGGCATGGGCGCGCAGCGCGTCGTCGCGGACCTCGAAGTAATCGGCGCAGTCCACCCGGGTGGTGATCCGCTGCTCGTAGTCGAAGTTGCTCCACGACGCGAGCCGGTCGGTGTAGGGCGACTTCAGGCCGCGATGGCGCATCTCCTCGTCCAGAGCGGCGTAGCGGCGGCGGTTGAAGCCCAGCTGGTAGTAGAGCTTGTCGATCCGCCAGGCAGGCCCCAGCTCAGGATGCACCGCCGGATCGGCGGCCTGACGAAGCGCGGCGAGGGTGACCCGATGGCACTGGATGTGATCAGGGTGGGGATAGCCTCCGTGCTCGTCATAGGTGGTGACCACTTGCGGGCGGAAAGCGCGGATGGCCTTGACGAGCGGCGCAGCGGCCTTCGTGGGGTCCATCAGCCCGAAGCAACCGGACGGCAGGGGCCCGGGGTGGTCGCCGTCGGGGCAACCGGAATCGACATATCCCAGACCGACCTGTTCGACGCCGAGAATCGCACGGGCCCGGCGCATCTCCTGCTCACGGATCTTGGGCATGTTCGCCCAGACCTCCGGACGATCCATCGCTGGATTGAGAACGCTTCCGCGCTCGCCACCGGTACAGGTCGCCACCATCACCCGGACACCTTCCGCGACGTACTTCGCCGTCGTCGCGGCACCCTTGCTCGACTCGTCGTCGGGATGGGCGTGCACGTGCATCAGGCGGAGGTCTTGCCCGCCCGGGATCAGATCGCTACGTGACATGGGTACCATTGTGCGCGCCCGAGGGGCCTGCGGCGAAGTCGTCCGTCAATCCGGGGCGGAATGAATCCTCAATGCCGTTCTTCCGAGATGCCGGATGGGTCCTCGTTACACTGTCACAATGACCGACAAGCAGACCGTCTGGATGACGCAGGACGCGTACGACAAACTCGCAACCGAACTCGACTATCTCAAGGGTGACGGGCGAATCGCGATCGCGAAGAAGATCGGTGCTGCAAAGGCGGAGGGCGACCTCTCCGAGAATGGCGGATATCACGCCGCCCGCGAGGAGCAGGGCCAGATGGAGTTGCGAATCCGCCAGCTGGAACAGATGTTACGCAATGTCGAGGTCGGTACGGGCGACAGCGCTTCAGATGTGGTCGCTGCTGGCTCCACCGTCACCGTGGCCTATGACGGTGATCCCGATGACACCGACGTCTTCCTGCTGGGGAGCCGCGAGATGATGGCCGTGGACGCGTCGCTGCAGACCCAGGTGTTCAGCCCGCAGTCGCCACTGGGTGCAGCTGTGGTGGGACACAAGGTGGGCGACGAGGTGCAGTACGAGGCCCCCAATGGGAAAAAACTGTCGGTGAAGATCGTCAAGATCGAAACCCTGACCGTCTGAGCGACAATCACTCTGCTTTCCGTGGGATTGCATTCCAATTTCGGGGCCAATGCACATGCGGACATGTGGTCGGCCGGATCAGATGCGTGTCGTGAAAACGATGTGATCGGGTAGGACGCTGTACCAGTCATGCCCCATGATTCCGCGCGTCATCCTCGTGCATGACGTCTTGTGATGCCACATCAGTGGGCAACAGAGTGCATGGCTTTCCGGTGATCATTTCCGGAACCCAGCTCAACGCGGCAGGATGGTCCCGTCCACCTGCAAAGGAGATTTTTCATGTCATTCCCCAAATTCGTGGCGCGCTCGATGCTGGCCTCCATGTTCGTCATCAGCGGCGTCAACGCAGTCAAGCACTCCGAAGCACTGGCACCGGCCACTGATGCCTTGCTCGCCAACCTGCCTCGTCAAATCACCGACAGCCTTCCCGACATCCCCTCCGAACAACTCGTCAAGATCAATGGCGCCACGATGACTGTCGCGGGCTCCGCGCTGGCGCTGGGCATCCTGCCGCGATTCGCCTCCCTCGTGCTGGCCGCTCAGTTGGTGCCGGTCACCGTCGCCGGGCATCGCTACTGGGAGAAGGAAGGCGGCGAGCGTCGCGGTCAACTGATTCATTTCCAGAAGAATGTCGCTCTGGTCGGTGGCCTGCTGCTGGGGGCCCTCGGCGGTGCGAAAAAGGTGAAGAAGTTCAAGAAGTGAATGACTTCTGAATCATGAAAGTGGGGGGGGGGGGGGGGGGGGGGGGGGTGGGGGGGGGCGGGGGGGGGGGCCCGCGGGGGGGGGGGGGGGGGCGGGGCGGGGGGGGGGGGGGGGGGGCGGGGGGGCGGGCGGGGGGGCGGGCGGGGGGGGGGGGGCGGG
>NZ_JBDNTB010000065.1:0-15075 GCF_047719395.1 Propionibacterium sp. | reverse complement strand
TAAAATCGTCAGAACCCGGCAGGCGTAGATCTCTTGCCCCCCCCCCCCCCCTCCCGGCTCAAGCGGGCGGGGGGCGGGCGTTCTGCTGTTTGACTGGGCGTGGTGGTGCACCTGCTGGTCGACCGCAATTCCTCTGCCACCCCACGCGGGGTGGCCGACCATCCTGGAGTTCCCCATGATCGACCTCGCATCCGCCCTGCTACAACTGCCCGTACTGGTGCCGTTGGACATCAACATCAGCCCCAACGACTCCGGACTGCCCGGCATCTCCCAGCTGCGCACCATCGTCGGCGCCGTCATGACCATCGGGCTCATCCTGTCCGTCCTCGCGCTCATCATCTCCGCGATCGTGTGGGGCTTCGGCGCCAACTCGTCCAACCCGCACCTGGCAGGGCGCGGCAAGATCGGCGTCCTCGTCTCCTGCGGCGCGGCCGTGATCTGCGGCGCCGCCGTCACGCTCATCAACTTCTTCTGGAACGTCGGCCAACAGGTCTAACCCCATCCACTCACATCTTGGGAGGTTTGTGATGGGTGTCTGCGATGTTCCCGTCATCTCATCGGTCTGCGACGCCGCCGGAGAAGCCGCCGCCACCCTCGTCTCAGCCCCGTTCGACTGGCTCGCCTCCACCATGGGCCAGGCCGCCGGATGGCTCATCGAGGCCATGTGGAAAGTCTTCGACTCCACCACCCTCGTCGACGTCACCGCAGACGGCTACCTGGACGTGTACAACCTGCTCTTCGGCATCGGCGTACTCATCGTCCTGCTCTTCTTCTGCTTCCAACTCATCCTCGGCCTCGTCCGCCGCGAACCCTCCGCACTCTCCAGGGCAGCCCTCGGCGCGGGCAAAGCCGTCCTCGGGTCGTTCCTCGTCATCACGCTGACCGCTACAGCCTTGGAGATCGTCGATCAACTGTGCATCGGCGTCGTCCAAGCGGCGGGCGAGACCACCGGGACGATGGGTGACAAGATCGCGCTGCTCACCGCGGGCCTCACCGCGATCAACATCAGTGCTCCAGGCGTTGGCGCGATCGTGACGATCTTCCTCGCCGGACTCATGATCTGCGCGGTCGCCATCGTCTGGTTCAGTCTCCTGATCCGCAAGGCCCTGCTGTTGGTGGCGATCGTCCTGGCACCGGTCGCCTTCGCCGGGGCCGCCTGGGATGTCACCCGCTCCTGGATCGGGAAATGGGCGGCGTTCGTGGTGGCATTGATCGTCTCCAAGCTCGTCCTCGTCGTCGTGTTCCTCATCGCCATCACCCAGGTCGCCACTCCCATCGAGGCGGACCTGTCGGCGGTGACCGAACCGATCTCGGGGATCGCGCTGCTGTTCATCGCCGCGTTCGCCCCCTACATGGTCTACCGGTTCATCTCCTTCCTCGGCTTCGACCTTTACCACGCGATGGGCACCGAGCAGGAAGCCAAGAACGCCCTCAACCAGCCCATCCCCGTCCCCTCCAATCCGAAATCGGACGGGGTGAAGAAGATCCTCGACGGCGGCGACAGCGAAGGCCCGGGTGGTGGTTCCGCGCCGCGCACCGGTAGTTCACCACCCACGGCAACGGCACCCGCACCAGGGTCGACCGCGGCCACCACCGAGACCGCTGGGGCTGGAGGGGGCGCCGCTGCTGCTGCGGGGCCTGCCGCCGCCGTCATTGTCGCCGCCGAGGTCGTCAAAGACGCCGCCGAAGCAGGTCCCAAGCTCGGCCACGAAGTCGGTGGCCAAGCCGAGTCCGCGACCGACGCCGCCGACCAGGCAGGAAGCCCCACGCCACCCGAACAAGGCAACTCAAGTGCGCCACCGCTGTCGACACCGCAGCCGAACCCGCCATCGAGCGACCCCGCACCACCACCAAGCCCTCCACCCGCCAAGCCGAAGCCGCCTGCTGATCCGCTCGCACCCCAGCCACCCAAGGAGTACCCGTCATGACGTCAAGCAATGCTCCCGGCACGGAGCTGGTGCCGGTGAAGTTCTCCCGGCTGACCCGCCGCGGCATCCTCCTTGGCCTGTCCGCCTCACAGCTCGTGACACTGGGCGTCGGGGTGGTGTCCCTCGTGTGGGCGTTCTACGCAGGCGGCGGCATCCTCATCGCCATCACCGCACCCATCTGGGTTTTGGCCGCAGCCCTCACCTGGATACCCCTGGCCGGGCGCCCGATCGTCGAATGGGTGCCCGTGGGATTCTGGTGGATCTGGAAGAACACTGGCGGCCAGCTGCTCTACCGCCGCCGCATCGTCAAACCACGTCCCGCGGGCACCCTCGCGCTACCCGGGGACGCCGCACGGCTGCGCGAATACCGCGACTCCAGCACCGGGGCGGGAATGATCCACGACCCTTCTGCCGCCACGCTTACCGCCGTCATCTCCGTGACGCACCCGGCATTTGTGTTGCTGGACCCCGGTGAGCAGGAACGACGCATTACCTCCTGGAGCCGGGTGCTGGCCACCGTATGCCGCTCCGGGCGAGTAGCCATGCTCCAAGTCCTGGAACGCACCCTGCCGGACTCAGGCACGGGCCTTGCCGAATGGTGGTCCACCCACGGCACCCATGACTCATCGTGGGCATCCACCACTTACAGTGAGTTGATCGACAGGGCGGGGCCCGCAGGCGAACGCCACGCCACCACCTTGTCGCTGTCCCTGGATATGAAGGCCGCGGCCCGGCAGATCCGCACCGCAGGCGGCGGCATCCGAGGCGGTGCCGCTGTCCTCCGTCAAGAAATGAACACTCTCGTCGCCGCGCTACGTTCCGCCGACCTGGCACCGTCCGCGTGGCTGACCTGCGGGCAGATCGCCGTCATTCTGCGCTCCGCCTACGACCCCGCCGTCGCCGCCACCCTGGAACGACACGGGGAACTCGGCCAAAACCTCGCCACCGCAGGACCCGTCGCCGTCAACGAATCCTGGAACAGGCTCCGCACCGACTCCGCCCACCACGCCGTCCTCTGGATCAGTGAGTGGCCGCGCTCCATGGTCTACCCAGGATTCCTCGCACCCATCCTGCTCTCCACCGGCATCCAACGATCCTTCTCCCTCCTGTGCACCCCGATGCGCTCAGACCAGGCCGCCCGCGACATCCGCAAGAAGAAGACCGAGTACATCTCCGACGCCGCACAGCGCCAGAAAATCGGGCAAATCGAAGACGCCGCCCAGACCGCCGAATACCACGACGTCCTCCAGCAAGAAGCCGACCTCACCGCAGGCCACGGCGTCCTGCGCTACACCGGCCTCATCAGCGTCTCCGCCACCACCAACGACGACCTCGACGCAGCCGTCGCCGCCATCGAACAAGCCGCCATCCAAGCCTCCTGCGAGACACGGCTCCTCGTCGGCCAGCAAGCCCAAGCATTCACCGCCGCAGCACTGCCACTGTGCCGGATCGTGTAGTGCTGGGAGTGGTCCTACATGCGAAGGGTCGTAGGGGTCGTAATTGACTTGCCGGTGCCCAGCGCTACCGTCATGTAGACGCCGCTGATGTGCTCGTCGAGGGCATTCCTCGAAGCTGCGACCAGGCGATTGGCGAGGTCGGCGTCGACATACCAGCTTTCGTTCGTCCCCGCCTCAAGCCGGTGAGGCATCTGTGGTCCTATCAACTCGCCCTGCGGCATGAAGCGCATGGTGCCGCCTCGGGGGCACAACGTGATCGAGTCCACCGTCACTGGCGCACGGCCATGATTCGTGACCTGCACGCCGATGACCTCGGGGCCGTCGAATCCCTGCTCCCGGAGGTTCCCAACATTCCGGGCTGCTCCCGACTTCTCAACTGGGCCTGTTACGAGGCCGCCGCGGCCCTGCACGCCGTGGAGCAGCTTGGCCTTCGGGCGTCCAGCAGAGAGAAGCCACTGAGCCAGCTGCCATCCAAGAGACAACCCGGCAACGAGCAGCGAGATGCTCGCGATGACGAGCGCAATAGCTTCCGATCCCACGGTTCAAGCCTACGGATGGGCACCGACATCTAGCGTACGGATGGGGACCGACGTCTTGACGGGTCCAGTGGCGCACCTGTCTCCCACACGACCATGAGGGAGGCTGTCATGCCCACGTTCTATGATCCCGGCGCGGACGCCGGGGAAGCATCCGAGGCACTACGCGGGCTCGCACACGCCACCCGCACCATTGAGCATCCGCAGGACATGTACTCGGTGCTCGGTGATCTGCTGTCGGGGGTGAGGTCGCTGCGGCAGGTTCTCGACCAGCTTGCGTCGGCTCACGCCAGCAACCGGGAACTCGCATTCGACGACTACGGCGACCACGCGTCCGGATCGGCCGATGCTCTGGCCGCCGCGGACGAACTCCACCAGACCGCGACGTTGATCGACCAAGCAGAAGACCGGCTCAACGTCGCCTTGTCGGCAGCCGGGCGAATCGCCTGGCACACCGAACCCTCCACCGAACAGGTACCCGTCCGACGCTGGATCTCCGTCGTGTTCCTCCAAGGCTCGGAGGCCGACGAGGTGCTCGACATGATCGACCGCAACGGCCCCGACACCGCCATAGAGCATTTGAGGAATTGGGACTACGGGGACGAGACGACCGATGCGGCAATGGAGAACGGCCACGTCTACGACCTCCCACCCGCAGGTGTGCTCGACCGTGAAGTCCGCGATGGGGACTATCAGATGACCTACAACCACTCTTTCGGCCACGTCGGCCTCTACCGCCTTCACACCATCGAACCGGGCGACGTTCTCGACGACGAACCCACTCGTGCGGCCATGGCTCATGCTGAAGCGATGAGGGCGGTGCCCGACGGGTCCTGGTTCGAGCATCCGGGTGTCGCCGCGGTCAAGCAGTCGCGGGGGTTGGGACTGTGACCGCTCGCGAACCTGAGACCCTGCACACGGCGGTGCTTGTCGCCCCGGCGAAGGAACGGCGCCGCCTGCGGAAGCAGCGTCGTCAGGCTGCGGCCCGGCTCCAGGCCGAGCAGCGCGCCACCGAACGTGAGGCGGCCCGTGCGAAGGCCGAAGCGGAGCGCGCCGAGCGGAAGGCCACCACGTACCTGCCTGCCGCCGGTGATCCCGGACCCGCCCAGCTGCGTTCACCCGGACGGTTTCGGCTCCCGCGCCATCAGGACACCTCCGCCACCCTGGCCGGGGCCTACCCGTTCCTCGCCGAGGGCGGACTGGGCTCCGATGGGGTCTTCGTTGGGCAGGACCTCTACTCGGGCGGCAGCTTCGTGTACGACCCGTGGGTGCTCTACGCCCGCGGCATCATCACCGCCCCCAACCTGGTCCTCGCTGGCATCGTCGGCTCCGGGAAATCCTCACTGGCCAAGAGCCTCTACACCCGCTCACTCCCGTTCGGACGGCGCGTGTACGTGCCCGGAGACCCGAAAGGTGAACACACCGCCGTCGCCGAGGCCGTTGGCGGCCGGGCGATCGTCCTCGGACACGGCATGTCGACTCGGCTCAACCCGTTGGACGAGGGATACCGGCCCTCCGGGATGGATGATGTCGAGTGGGCGTCCACCATCGCGTCCCGCCGCCGTGATCTCATCGGGGCGCTGGCCGAAACCGTACTCACCAGACCCCTGTCTCCGTTGGAGCACACCGCGATCGACACCGCCCTGACGGAGACGGCGCACGGTAATGATGTGCCGATCCTGCCCATGGTCGTCGATCACATCCTCACCCCCAGTAGGTCGGCAGACCCGGATGGGCGGCTCGCCGAGGACGGGCGCCTCGTCGGCCACGCCCTGCGCCGATTGGTCGCAGGTGACCTGGCAGGGCTGTTCGACGGCCCCTCGACCGTCACGTTCGACCCGACCCTGCCGATGATCTCCCTCGACCTGTCCCGCGTCGCTGAGAACTCGACGTTGATCTCCGTGTTGATGACATGCTCCAGCGCGTGGATGGAGTCCGCCCTCCTGGACCCAGCCGGTGGGCAGCGGTGGTGCATCTACGACGAGGCCTGGCGACTCATGTCCCACCCCGCCCTCTTGAAACGGATGGATGCGCACTGGCGGCTCGCCCGCCACTACGGCATCGCCAACATGCTGATCTTCCACAAACTCACCGACCTGGAAAACGTCGGCGACCAAGGCTCCGCCATGCGATCCCTCGCCAACAGCCTCCTAGCGAACGCGGAGACCAGGATCATCTACCGCCAAGAATCCGACCAGCTCGGCACCACCGCCCGCACCCTCGGACTCACCGGCACCGAACAGAAGCTCCTACCCGGGCTGGGCGTCGGCCAAGGCCTGTGGCGCATCAAAGACCGCTCCTTCGTCTGCCAGCACCAACTCCACCCCGACGAACTCGCACTCTTCGACACCACCACCCGCATGACCAGCAAAGTTTAAGAGTTCGTCGAAATACTGGAGCTTTTCGCGGGAACTTGAGCACCCAATACCCTGCTTGCGCTATCTCGTACTCAAAGCTCGCGGAACCCGACGATGGCGGAGGCGCATGCGCTCTCGTGAGGTTCGACAGTTGCCGACTGTTCAGTGATTGCTGTACGGTCAGTGTATGCTGACTATTGCTTCGCGCCTCGACGTCATGAACCGGCTCGGCCGGGCCATGGCGGACCCGACTCGTTCCCGGATCTTGATGACGCTGCTGGACGGTCCCAACTATCCGGCCGTGCTGTCGCGTGAGCTGGAGCTGACTCGCTCGAACGTCTCGAACCATCTGACCTGCCTGCGTGACTGCGGGATCGTGGTCGCTGAGCCGGAGGGTCGGCAGACCCGTTACGAGATCGCGGACCCGCATCTGGCCGCGGCGCTCACCGCGCTTGTGGATGTGACGCTGGCGGTCGACGAGAGCGCGCCGTGCATTGACCCGACCTGCTCGGTCCCGGGCTGCTGCGACAAGCGCGAGGAGGCCGGGGCATGAGCGCGGCATGCGGCTGCGAGCACGACGCTCCCAACGCTGCCGAGGAGCGCGAGGAAGCCGAGCGCCCTTGGTGGCGCGACCCCGCGATCCTCGTCCCGATCATGTCGGGAGTCTTCTTCCTCGCTGGGCTTATTACGGAGTGGACGGCTGGCGAGAGCGCCGCTGCCGAGGTGACGGCGCTGGTGCTTTTCTGGGTCGGCCTGTTGCTGGGTGCGTGGACGTTCGCTCCCGGGGCGCTGCGGGGCCTGTTCACGAAGGGCAAGCTGGGCATCTCCCTGCTGATGACGATCAGCGCCGTCGGCGCTGTGATCCTCGGCTACGTCGAGGAAGCGGCCGCGCTCGCGTTCCTCTACTCCATCGCCGAGGCGCTGGAGGACAAGGCGATGGACCGCGCCCGCTCGGGGCTGCGCGCACTGCTGAAGCTCGTGCCCGAGACGGCCACCGTGATGCGGGGCGGCACCGCCGTTGAGGTCCCCGCCCGGGAAGTAAAGGTCGGCGACGTCCTGCGGATCCGCCCCGGTGAGCGGGTCGCCACCGATGGCACCGTGTCGTCGGGCCGCAGCAGCCTCGACACCTCGGCCATCACCGGCGAGTCGATCCCGGTGGACGTCGCCGTAGGTGATCAGGTCGCTGCCGGGTCGATCAACGCCTCCGGCGCGCTGGAGATCACCGCGACCGCCGACGGTGCGGACAACTCCCTGACGACCCTGGTGGGACTGGTCGAGCAGGCGCAGCAGGACCGAGGCCAGCGGGCCCGCCTCGCCGATCGGATCGCCCGGCCCCTGGTGCCCGGCGTGATGGTCCTCGCCGTGCTGGTCGGCATGCTCGGCTCGCTGCTCAGCGGCGACCCTCAGACGTGGATCACCCGTGCCCTGGTCGTGCTTGTGGCCGCCTCGCCGTGCGCGCTGGCGATCGCCGTTCCCGTGACGGTGGTCTCTGCGATCGGCGCGGCCAGCCGGTTTGGCGTGATCATCAAGAGCGGGGCCGCGTTCGAGCGTCTGGGCTCTCTGCGCAGGATCGCGGTCGACAAGACCGGCACCCTGACCCGTAATGAGCCCGCGGTCACCGACGTCGCCACAGTCGCCGGGGTCACCCGCGAGGACATGCTTGGCTGGGCCGCGGCGCTGGAGCAGCAAAGCACGCATCCGCTTGCCACCGCCATCACCGAGGCGGCGTCGAGTGTGCCCGACGCGGCCGGAGTGGTTGAGGAGCCCGGCCACGGCGTGACCGGGCAAGTGGACGGCCACGAGATCACAGTAGGCAGCCCGCGATGGATCGCTCCCGGCGTGCTGGCCGACCGGGTCTCGGCGATGGAGGCCGAGGGGCAGACCTGCGTCATGGTCGCCCGCGACGGCGACCTGGTGGGCGCGATCGGCGTCCGCGACGAGCTGCGGCCCGAAGCGCCTGAGGCCGTCGCCGCGCTTCGTGAGCAGGGCGTCGAGGTCGTCATGCTCACCGGGGATAACGTTCGCACCGCCAACGCCCTGGCGAAGATCGCTGGCATCGCCGACGTGCGGGCCGAGCTGCGCCCAGAGGACAAGGCCTCAGAGGTCAAGGCATCGGTCACGCAGCGGCCGACCGGCATGATCGGCGACGGCATCAACGACGCCCCGGCCCTGGCCTCGGCCACGGTCGGGATCGCGATGGGCGCGACCGGGTCCGACGCCGCGATCGAGTCCGCCGACGTCGCCTTCACCGGCCACGACCTGCGCCTCATCCCGCAGGCGCTGCAGCAAGCCCGCCGCGGCCGGGCGATCATGAACCAGAACATCGTGCTGTCGCTCGCGATCATCACCGTGCTGCTGCCTCTCGCGATCACCGGGGTGCTGGGCCTGGCCGCCGTCGTGCTCGTGCATGAGGTCGCCGAGGTCGTCGTCATCGCCAACGGCCTGCGCGCAGCCCGCGCCGAGAAGGTCGCGCTGGCTGCACCCGCGGAGTCGCACTCCGCGTCGCTGGCGAGGGTTTGATCCCACATCATCACGAACAACGATCTAGAGAGGAAACTTCGGCTTGAAGATCACGATCCAGTCCTTCGAGGGCTGTCCGAACCGGGAACTGCTCGACCAGCGGCTCGCGGAGACACTGCGTGGCCGCCGCGACGTGACGGTCATCCATCAGAACATTGAGACTCCCGAGGATGCCGTTCGTTGGCTTCCATGGCTCCCCGACGGTCCTGATCGGTGGGATCGACCCGTTCGCCGATGTCAGCACGGTTGTCGGTCTCGCCTGCCGGTTCTACCGGACTCCCGACGGTCCAGCCGAGGTCCCGACCATCGAGCAGCTGCGCGACGCGATCCAGCGCGCATCCCGGGTGTAGGTCCAGGCGAATCCGAGGTGAGCCCCGGCAACAGTCATCGCTAGCGCGTACTCGTCGACGAGCTTCTGCTCGAAGTCCTCCGCATCTTGGGCGCTGCGCAGCACCTCGTCAACAGTGCCGACCCCGTTCGGCTACTCACCGCGTGAGAGCCCCCAACAAACAACGAACAACCAACACGGCCAAAAACGAAAGACATCTGCATGACACCACAGGACTTGAGCTGTCGTCCTGACACGGAGAACCTTGCACCACGTGGGAAGTAGATCCCTCGGCCAGCCGGGGCGTCAGAACAAACTTGAGTGGATGGAGATTTGAGCCGAGGGGTATCCGGTGCACCTGTTGGACATGAGCATTCACCACAGCCACTCCGTCAACCCCGACGAGACGCCAGTCAGTCTGCCGCTGGCCGTCATCACGGTCGATTCCTACGGTGTCCTCACCGTCACCCTGGACGGCGCCGACTACCCGCAGCCCTCGCCAACCGCGCCGTGGACGAAGGCGCGGTTCGGCGAACTCCTCGACGTCCTCACCGCAGACCGCACACGAACCATCCGGGTCGAGATTCACGAGTCCGACGGCAGCACATTCACTGACATCATTCATGCCGTCCGCACCCCACGCCCCGACCCAATCGACGGACCACCGACGCCTCGTCGGGCCCGTCACCGCCACACACCAGAAACCGCTGAGGTGGCCGGAGCCGGATTCCAGCCGGGCGAAGAGGTCACGGTCGCCCTCGTCCGGAGCACCGTTGAAGCCACTGCGGCGGGGACCGTCCGCGTGACACTAGATCTCAGGGAACTACCCTCGGGCGGCGCGGACATTCTGCTGGTTGGCATCACCTCGGCGCGGGTCGTGACGCGGCGGGTGCCATGAGCACGCAGCGCCAGTCCGGCTCGATGGGTGACGAGCTGACGAACATCCTCATGGTCGGGCTCGCGGCCCTCTTCGGACTCATCCTCGCCATCCGCGGCGCAGGCTCCGTCGCTGCATTCGTGACCGGCGCCGACCAGCCACAAGCAGGCATCACCGGTGGCCTGGCTGTCCTGTTCAATCCCGGCGATCCAGCGGGCGCGCTCCACGCCGACGGGCTCAACCCCATCGCCTACTGGACCACCCTGACACTCATGCTCGGCTTCCTCGGAGCCGCAGGAGCCTGGGGGTGGATGAAGTGGCGACGTCACTCCCGCGCGGTCGACGTGGACCCACACCGGCTGGCCGGGACCGCCACCAGCCACGAAGTCACCACAGCAGCATCGGCGAAAGCACTGGTCCACCGCGCCAGGACACTCCGCCCGTCCCTGGTCGAGCCAGAACCTCGCGATGTGGGGTTCTTGCTCGGGCAGTCGAAGGGAAAGCAGGTGTGGGCCAGCGTTGAGGACTCCATCCTCCTCATCGGCCCGCCTCGATCCGGCAAGGGCTTACACATTGTTATCCCGGCGATCCTCGACGCGCCCGGTGCCGTGGTCACCACCAGCACTCGGCCCGACAATCTCACCGTCACACTCCGCGCGCGACAGAAGGTCGGGCCCGTCGCCGTATTCGACCCCCAGCACCTCGCCGAAGGCGTCCCCGCTGGATTGCGCTGGTCACCGATCCGCGGCTGCGATGACCCGCTCACGGCCATGATCCGCGCCACCGGGCTCGCGACCGCGACCGGCCTCGCTGACGGCGGGGTGGATGGTGGCGGGTTCTGGGAAGGCAAGACCCGCGTCGCCCTCCAAGCACTCCTGCATGCCGCCGCGTTGGATCACCGCACACCCGCCGAGCTGTTCCGTTGGACCCTTGACCCGTCTGCCGCGGCCGACGCCGTCGCGATCCTCACCGGTTCGCCCCACGCAGCAACCGGCTGGGCCGAATCCCTGGAAGCCATGATCGACGCCGACCCCCGCACCCGCGACTCCATCTGGCAAGGCGTCTCCCTGGCGCTGGCAGCACTGGCTGACCCCCGCGTCCTCGACGCGGTCAGCCCCGGGCCCGGTGAGCAGTTCGACCCCGAAGCCTTCATCCGCAACAAGGGCACCCTCTACCTACTGGCCACCGGAGCCGGGGCAGGCAATAGTGCCGCCCTCGTTGCCGCGTTCGTGGAAGACCTCGTCGAAACCGCCCGGCGGATGGCCGCCCGGAACCCGGGCGCACGGCTCGACCCACCACTCCTGCTCGCACTGGACGAGATCGGCAACCTCGCACCCCTCCCATCCCTGCCGACTCTGATGGCGGAAGGCGGCGGCACCGGGATCACGACCATGCCCGTCCTCCAGTCCTTGGCCCAAGCCAGGGACAAGTGGAGCGAGAACCAGGCCGGAGCCATCTGGGACGCCAGCATCGTCAAGATCATCCTCGGCGGTGCCTCCAACAGTCGAGACCTTCAAGACCTCGCCACCCTCATCGGTGAACGTGACGAGTACACCGATTCCATCACCCTCGGCGACCACGGCACCCGATCAAACCAGCGCTCCGTACGCCGGGTGCCGATCCTGCCACCCGACCGCATCCGCACCCTCCCATTCGGCACCGGAGTCATCCTCCTGCGCTCCACACCACCGATCATCACCGACCTGAAGCCCTGGCCGAAGCGCGGCGACGCCACGCATCTCACGCGAGACCGCGCGGGCATCGAAGCCCTCCTGCAACGGCCGCCCAGCGCCGAGTAGTTGAACGCTGGGAAGCCGCGTGCACCTGCCTGGCACAGCGGTCCTGATCGATGGGGCCGCCCCAATCTGAAGGGCAGGAGGACAGTCCCATGGCTATCCGTACCCAGCAGTCCATCTCTGGTTTCATCGCCACCGACCCGCAGCTGACGATGACCGATCGCGGGGAAGCCCGCTTCTACGCGAGGTTCGGTCAGGAGAACTTCCACCGCGAGGAGGACGGCTCGTTCACAAAGTTGGAGCCGAGCTTCCACAACCTCGTCATGTACCGGGCTACCGCCGAACGCGCTTTCGAGCGGTTCACCAAGGGCGACAGCTTCGTCGCAGAGGGATACGCCCACGAGTACTCCTACGAACGGGACGGTCAGAGCCTGTCGGGTGAAGAGTTCGTGGCCAAGAAGATCGGCCACGACACCGCCCGCACCCGCTACGAGGTCGATCGTGCTCCCCGCAAGGTCGCCGCCCAGGAGACCGTGCAGCGTGAGCAGGAGCGTGCGTTCGACCCTCCAGTCTCGCGGCCGACCACCAATACGCCGATGCTCGGCCGCTGAACAAGGACAGGAGCGCACCATGACTACTCACACCCCAGGCATCGACGACGAGCCCGACTACGACGACACGCAAAACCTGGTCGCCGAGCCTCCGCACCCGATCAACTGGAATCTGCTGACGGCTGACGATCTGGAACAGGAACTGCTGGAACTGAACCGGTGGGTCGACTGGCTGCGCCACACCTATGGCCTCCCGGCCTCCGTCGTCCCGCCCTACTGGCACCGCCACCCCGAACTGCTCTGGGAACTCTCCGCCCTCCACCTGCACTGGCTGTGCGCCTACGACCCCGATCAGAACGGCTCCGCACCGCTGGGCTGGCACCGCGACTTCGCCGACGCCCGCCAGCGCCTCCGCGACTGGGTCACCTCCTCCGGCACCAGGCTGGATCGCGACCGGCCGACCCGGCAAACGACCTGGCCCGGCGAAGCGTCTGCCGAACACGCCCTGGAGACCGTGATCACTGATCGGGATGCAGACTTCGTCCAGTACGTTCTCGACCAAGTTGAGGCACGCCAGCAGGCCGAAGACGCCTTCTACGCCAGCATCGACGAAAACACCGGAGAGATCCACGACCGCTCCGAGAGTCCCCAAGGTGAGTGAGCCTGATGGTTCGCTCCTACAAACGCACGACGGACCGGCCGGACGCCAACCGACCGGTCCGCGTGCGCTACCTCAAACGCGACCAGATCGACGCCGAGAAGGTCGCCGAAGTCCTCATCCGCATCGCCCTGCGTGCCGCAGGCAATGGCACCACAACCGGCAACGCCGGAAGCTACCTTCGTGACCTTCTCACGTCAGGCCGGTAAACTGGCCCCCAAAGCACAACGAACCGGCGTCGTTGGCACCAGACTCTTAAGCCCCGCAATCGGGGTGTTCTTCCTATTTACTGACGTGACCGCCATCCGGCGCCCCACAAGACCCTAACCAGGGTCCAGTGAAAGGCGGTCACCATGACACTCGCACCCCTACCCTCTGGCCTCGACATGGGCGAGCTGCATAAGCTCGCCGCCACAGCCGCCCAGATCCAGCGCACCTCGACCCCAGACAACGCTGATGGTCTGGTCCCTGCAATCAGTTACCTTCGGGTCTCCACCAAGGACCAGGCCACCCGAAACGGTCTTGAAGAGGGCCTGTCGATCCCCGCCCAGCGCGAGGCGGCTCAGCGAAAGGCTGACCAGCTTGGCGCCGTCATCGTCAAAGAGTTCATCGAACCCGGCGAGTCCGCCAAGACCGCGCAACGCCGCGCCCTCCAGGACATGCTCGACTACGTCACCGAGAACCCCGTCCAGTACTGCATCATCAACAAGGTCGACCGCCTGGCTCGCAACCGCCTCGACGACGCGATCATCCACGCGACACTCCGGGACGCGAACATCAGCCTGGTCTCCGTGACGGAGAACATCGACGAGACGCCCTCAGGGATGCTCATGCACGGCATCCTCGCCTCCATGGCCGAGTTCTACTCACTGAACCTCGCTCAAGAAGTCCTCAAAGGAATGACCCAGAAAGCCAGCATGGGTGGCACTCCTGCCAAAGCACCCCTCGGGTACCTGAACGTACGCACCACCGACGCGAAAGGCCACGAGATCCGAGACGTCACCGTCGATCCCGAGCGGGCCGAACTCATCACGTTTGCCTTCACCGCCTACGCCACCGGCAACTGGACCCTCTCCTCCCTCGCCACCGAGCTGGAAGCCCGAGGACTCACCACCAGGCCGACGCCGTCCTTCCCGTCGAAGCCCGTGACGACGAAGGCACTGCACAAAATCCTCACCAACCCCTACTACCAAGGCAGCGTCACGTTCCGCGGCGTCACCTACGACGGCGCTCACGACCCTCTCGTCGACACCGAGACATGGCTACGCGTCCAGACCGAACTGGCCGCCAAGAACCAGCGCGGAGAGAAGCCCCGCACCCACGACCACTACCTCAAGGGAACGCTCTACTGCTCGTGCGGGGCGAAGATGATGATCGAATGCCCCACCGGCAAGTCCGGCATCACCTACGAGTACTTCACCTGCTCCGGACGCCGCAAGAAGAACGGTTGCACGCGATCCGCCATCCTCACCGACCGCATCGAGGACCGGATCGACTCCACCTACGGCGCCAACGGCCTCACCCCCGACGAGGCCGATCGTGTCCGCGAAGTCCTCGGAGCCGTCTTCGACCAGCTCGAAGCCACCACCGACCACGAACGTGCACTCCTGACCACCCAGAAGGAGAAACTCGACGCCGAGCGACTCAAGCTCGTCCAAGCCCACTACGCCGACGCCATCCCGCTCGACCTCCTCAAGTCCGAGCAGGAACGCATCCGCACCACTCACGACGCCATCGAACACCGGCTGGAGAACCTCGCCACCAGCTACGAGGACACCCGTGAGGGCCTCGACCAGCTCGCCGACATCCTCACCGATCTCGGCGACGTCTACACGCGATGCGAACCTGCTGAACGCCGCATCCTCAACCGAGCCCTCTTCGACAAGATCATCCTTGACGACGAGGAGACCGTCCGCTACCAGCCCGACCAGGCCGTCCAGGCAGCGTTGGACTGCGTCATCCCTGGTCACGCACCGATCGCCGAGGCCGAAGCATCCGACCCCGAAGACACTTCGAACCCTGCCCGCTTGTCTGCGGGGCAGGGTTCGAAAATGTCACTTTTGGTGGAGCTAAGGGTGTCTAGGTTCATGACATAGGTCACAGGTGATACGTCCCTGGTGTCTCGCG